>JAXDMH010000859.1:0-11634 GCA_034666225.1 Myxococcales bacterium | reverse complement strand
ACAAGCACACCCAGGCCATCCGGCAGGCGCTGTCTCGACTGGCGGAGAACGAATTTCCGAAAGAGAACGAGGCGCGGCTGTCCACGCGGGTGGGCGAACCGAAGATCGCGCTCGAGCGGATCGAGGAGGTGCGACGTGACAAGTAACACCGCCGTCCGCGACAGGCGCGGCGCGGTTGGTCTGGCGGCGGTGGCGGTGATGTTCACCGCGACAGTCGGTTGCAGCGGCGCGCACAAGACCGCGGCGCCCAAGGCGGCCGCCACGCCCGCCACCGCGGCGGTGGCCCTCCCCCGCGTCAGCGTCGAGGCCCAGGCCGAATTCGACGAAGGGCTGCGTGTCATGAGAACGGGGCGCCGTCACTACAAGGAGGCACGCCCGCACTTTGCGAAGGCCACCCAGCTGGACGGACATTTCTTCGAGGCGTGGCACGACCTGGGTGTCGTCGACGCGGCGGTGGCAAATTTCGAGGGAGCCGCCGACAGCTTTCGCAAGGCGCTGGACGTGCAACCAGGTTCGCGCAAGACGGTGCTGGCGTACGGCGAAACGTTGCGCCGGGGACGTCAGCCCAAGAAGGCCGCCAAGGTTTACGGTCAGTGGCTGGAGTCCAATGTAGGCGATGGTGAGATCCGCGCCCGCCTGGGACAGGTCCTGCGCGAGGCGGGCGACCTGGATTCCTCGCTGGAACAGGCGCGCATCCTGCTGGGCCAGGCCGAGAACAACGCCGGCAAGATGGTCATTGCCTATAACGCTCTGGGACTCACCTACTATAAAATGGGCAAGCTCGATCTCGCCGAAACAGCGCTGCGCAAGGCGCTGGAGATTGATTCCAAGAGCGCATTCGTCTGGAACAACCTCGGCCTGGTCGCGCTGGAGCGGGGGCACGATCAGGAGGCGTTCTTGGATTTTCAGAAGGGTTCAGAGCTGGATCCCAAGTACGTGCAGGCGCGCCTGAACAAGGCCGTGGTCTACCTGGACTGCGGCGACTACAAACGCGCCCGCACCGAGCTGGAGAAGGCGGTCGAGATCGATCCCAATGATCCTGAGGCGCAGGTGGCGCTGGGCGTGGCCGCACGCGGCGACGGCAAGCTGGACCACGCCCGCCGCGCCTATGAACGGGCGCTGGACATCGAGCCCGACTATCCGCCCGCCCTTTACAACCTGGGACTGCTGTACATGGACTTTGACAAGGACAAGGTGAAGGCGCGCGACTACCTGACCCAGTTCGCCCAGGCCGCCGACGCCGCCGACCCCAAACGCGCCGACGCCCAGGCCCGCCTGCAGGAACTGCGGTGAGGCGTCGATGAAGACTGGGATGAACCCTCGGATGAAGACGGCGTTTGTGATGGCAACGGTGCTGGTGGTGATCCTGACCTTGGCCGGTGGGCCGGCCCTGGCCCGACGCCCGGCCGCCGGCCGCACAGCCGCCCGGGCCGCGGCGGTGAAGAAACCGCGGCCGGTCAGCGCGCCGAAAGCCCCGGGGAAACGCCCCGGCGGCGACAAGTCAAACCGCAACAACGACAGCGACAGCGGCGGCGCCAAGGCGACAGCGTCTTTGTCAGGCGGCGCTGACAGCGACAGCGATGCCGCCGCCCCGCCGACCACCACGGCCAGCACGGTCGGCCCGGGGGGCAAGACCCTGAAGACAAAGACCTACACGTTCGGCGCCATGGACGTGGAAGGAAAACTGAAGACGCCGCAGCTTCTGTACTTCCTGGACCGGGTCAAGCTGGAGCTGGACATGTCGGCCCCCGACAAGCGGTCGTTCATCAAAGAGCTAGAAAAAAGCGCCGATGACAGCAGCCTGTAAAATGCCAGCCACGGAGCCTCTTGGCCCAGCGTAACCCCATAGCGCCCCTGCCGACGTTCGAACCGAACGCGAACGCAGATCGCTCGCAGGCGACGGTGACCGCGGTCGACGTCGACCCGCGCGACGTGGTCGAGTCGCTGGTCGTCGGCACGTCCCTGCAGGTGGCGCTGCACTGGCGCGGGCAGATGATCGCCTACAAGGTGCTTCGCCGCCCGACACGCGTCACCATCGGACCCAACAAGCGGGCCACCATGATCACGCCTTCGGTGGCCGGCAGGATATCGCGCTTTACCCTGTTGCGCCCCAGCGGCCCCGGCTATCGCCTGCGTCTGGCGCCGGGGATGCGCGGCGAGGTGCAGCTGGCCAGCGAGGGCGGAGCCTCCAGCGTCGAAGATCTGCTGGCTCAGCCGTCGAAGAGGCGGTTTCACAAGGACCTGCGCGACGTGCCCATGCACACCGGCGATCGCGCCCGCATCGTCCTCAACAAGACGGGCGATCTGTTCGTGGAGGCGCGCTTTGTCGACGCGCCCGAGGTGATCCGGCGGCCGCGCAACGAAGAGCCGATGCTGCGCAAGATCACCATCGTCTGCGCGCTGCTGGCGGCCATCTTTTCTGGCGTGGCCACGCAGATCTGGGGCGAGAACCCGCCGCGCGGGTTGGCCATCAGCAGCGAACGGCTAGTCAAGCTGCAGGCACCCATCGAAAAAGAGAAGAAGCGAGCCGCCCGCGCCGCCGAAGAACAAAAGAAGGCGGACGCCGAAGAAGAAGAGCGGCGCAAGAAGGCAGGCGAAGTGGCCGAGAAAAAAGAGGCGGTCGACGAAGGCCAGGCCAAGCGCGCCAAGGAAAAAGCCGGCAAGCTGGGCCACCAGGACGCCCCCGTACGCGACACCGTGATCACCAAGGGCGACAAGGACGTCCTGCGCGAGAAGGTCTCCAAGGTCGGGTTGCTGGGCCTCATCGGCAAGGAGAAGCCGCAAGGGTCGGGGCTGTCCAAGCTGTTCGCCGAGAGCAACGACATCGAACAGGCGGTGGCCGGCATGGCCGGGGCCAAGGTGGTGGCGGGTCGCGGGGCGCAGGGGCTGTCCACCAGCGGGTCGGGCGCCGGGGGCGGCGGCACCGGGTTCGGCCACATCTATGGTTCGGGCAATCTGGACACCGGCGGACGCGGCAGCAAAGGTCGCGGGCGCGGGCCCAAGCTGGGCGATCGCGGCGAGCGCGAGGTGAAGATCAGCATGTCCACCGGCAACGGTGAGAGCGACGGGTCGCTGTCCAAGGACCAGGTCGACAGGGTGGTGCGCGCCCACTTTGCCGGCATCAAGTACTGCTACGAAAAAGAGCTGCAGCGCAAACCGTCGCTGTCCGGCAACGTCGACATGTTCTGGGTCATCCTGCCCGACGGGTCGGTGCAGAAGGCCAACGTGAAATCGTCGTCGATGAGCGACGCCGCCGTCGAAGGCTGCATCATCCGCCAGGTCAAGCAGTGGCAGTTCCCCAAGGCCCCCGGCCAGACCATCGTCGGGCGGTACCCGTTCCTGTTCAAGGGAGGGCACTGATGCGGGGTCGGCCAGCCGTCGGCGTCGCGGTGCCGGCCCTGGCCCTGACGCTGGCGCTGGCCCTGTCGATGTCGACGTCCGCCTGTCAGTCGCTGAACACGCCGCTGTATTTCGCGGCGCAAAGCACGCTGGAGGCGGGCGGCGTCGACGACATGGGCAACCCGCGCCCCGACGGCACCGGCAGCGTGGTGCTGCAGTTCCGGCAGCCGACGCCCGCCGAGCAGCAGAAGATCGACGCCGACAAGCAACGCCTGGGGTTCGACGTCCCCTGGCTGCAGCGCGACCGCCTGCACATCGAACTGCTGTACACGATCAAGAACCTGGACAGCGACCCGGGCGTCTTCACCCTGCGCGTCGACGGCGCCAACGAATACACAAAGTATGACGAGACGGCCATCGCCGGCGCCTTCAAGGCCGCCAATCAAGATGCCGTGCTGCTGCCGCTTCTGCGCGGGGGACCGCAGATGCTGGCGCCGGGCGCGACGTACCAGGGGACGCTGCGCGAGGATGACTTCGTCGAGGCGTCGCTGGACCTTTACGCCATCGGAAAATGGATGGCCTCGTACGCGTCGGTGCTGATCAACCGGTCCGAGGTCGACCCGGTAGGCCTGGAGATGGTCCCCCCCGGAGCCATCGTGCCCGCGTTTTACGAATTCGACGCCGCGCTGAGCGCCGACAAGCACATGAGCTGTGATTTCCTGGTGCGCATCCGCGACGACGACGATCGCCTTTTTCACGAAGGGAGCGACGCCCAGTTCATGCCAGCCCCAACCGATTACGTCCCGATGATTCCGCCGAAACAATAGCCCACGAACCACACTGCACACTCCTTGCGTCACCCATTCCTCAGGCTGGCAGTGGTGGCAGCCGCGGCTCTGTTGCTGTTTGGATCGATGCGCGCGCAGGCCCAGGTCACCGACGTTCCCAACCCGGCCATCTTTCCCGATCCGGCCAAGTTCGCGCGCGGCCTGTACACCGAGGGCGAGATCGGCGCGCTGATCTTCCTGGGAACCGCCCAGGATCGCATCGGCCCCGGCGTGGCGCTGGGGGGGCGCGTGGGATACGACCTGACGCGCTGGATGGCATTGCAGCTCCACGCCATCGGCTCGACGCACGAGACGAAGTTCGCCGGGATGCCGCAGGCCGGGCAGATCATCCAGCTGTACCAGGGCACGGCCGAGTTGAAGGCCACCATCCGCATCGTGCAGACGTCGATCTTTCTGGAGGGCGGCGGCGGCGTGGCGCGCCTGTCGACGAACATTCTGGAGACGGTGGGCGGCAGCGGCCAGCGCAACGGATTGACGGCGGGTGGCGGGGCCGGCGTCGACTATCACTCGCTGTCGCGGCATTTCTCGGTGGGGCTGCGCGCCGGATATTTCTGGCTGCGCGACATCAAGGGCAGCTCGCAGATCACGGCCACCGCGTATTTGAGGTACACGTTTTGAGGGGGGCGGCGTTGCTGTTCGGTGGGGCGATGGCGGCGGCGACGACGTTGTTCGGCGTCGGCTGCGACACGGTCGATCTGGGGCAGCCGCCGGCCGGCCTCAACGAGTGCCGGCCTGGGCCGGCGTTCTTCACCACCGATGTGTGGCCGAAAGTTCTGGGCGCCACGTTCGCCGGCAAGCACTGCTCCGACGGCGGCTGCCACGACGCCGCCAGCCCCCGCCAGCTGGTGTTGCCGCCGCCCACCAGCGCGCCCGCGGTTCCCTTGCCGCCCGACTGGCAGGCTGTCTACACCTCCGCGTCCAACCAGATGCAGTGCGCGAACGTGGGCGCCAGCGAACTGTTGACCCGACCGTCGGGCGTGCGCCAGCACGGTGGCGGCAAGCTGTTTGAACCGGACGGCGCCGAGGCGATGATCCTGCGCCAGTGGGTGACCCAGCCATGACCTGCTGGTCGCCGCTGCGCACGCTGATTTTTCTGATCATCGTGGCCGTGCTGGCGGTGCTGCTGGCGCCGCACGACCGCGCCTGGGCCGACGCCAACGCCGGCGCCAATGACAACGACCAGCAGGCCCTGGTGCGCGTGCTGGCCGAGGAGGCGGCGGTGCACACCGGGCCCGGCTTCGGTTTTCGCGTCGTCTACACCGCCGCGCGCGGCGAGGTGCTGCCCGCCATCGGCCGATCGACGCAGGACCACTGGTTTCGCGTGCAGCTGCCGGATGGCACGTTCGGCTGGCTGCTGGGCGACCAGGTGCTGGTGCTGGACGTCGACACGTCGGCGGCGCAGCGCGGCCCGTCGGCGTGGAAGCGGATGTCCGACGCGATCTTCTCGCCGCCGCCGCTGGCCGACACACAGGTGGGCCTGACGTTCTCGGCGGGGGCGCTGGGCGGCGACGGGCTGTTTCTGTTTCGCCCGTCGGTGGTGCTGGCCCCGCCACTGACGCTGGAAGGATTCTTCGGCGAGACCGTGGGCAACCAGGTCGACGTCATCTATTACGGCGGCGGGTTCAACGCGTTCCTGTGGCCGACGTCGCCGGTCACGCCGTTCGTGGCGGCGGCGGCCGGCGGGGCCAGCAGCCGCAAGAAGCCCGATCAGCCGGCCATCCAGACCGGCAACTTCAAGATGGTCAACGTGGGCGGCGGGCTGATCATTGCCTTGAAGAAACGGCTCACCCTGCGCGGCGACGCCCGCCACTACGTCATCTTCGACGCCAACCACAACCAACGAATCCAGGAGTACTCCGGTGCGCTGTCCATCTATTTTTAAGGTCGGTTTGTTGTTGATGGTGGCGGTGGCTGTCGGCGCGTCCGGCTGCACGACGGCAAAGTGGACGGTGAAGGCCCACCAGCGCGAGTACCTGGCCGATCGGATCATGCAACTGGACGGCAACGCCCAGGAGCGGGCCGCCGATCAGCACGTGCTGTCGAACCGCGAGGGAGCCATGGGGGGCAGCGGAACCGCCGGCGGGGGGTGTGGGTGCAACTGACCGCCCCCAAGAGAGCGGCGACCGTTTTCGGAGCGGCGGCGGCGGCAACGCTGGCGATGCTGCTGGTGCCGGCGTTTGCGCTGGCGAATTCAGAGGGCTCCTCACGTATCACCATCTTTCGCGAACCTTCCGGCAGCAACGACGGCATCACGGTGATCCATCCCCAGCTGGACGTCAGCGCGGCGCTGGGTCCGTCGGTGGATATCACCGCCGGGTACGCCGTGGACATCGTCACCGGGGCGACGCCCCAGACGTTCGGGCCACGCACCGGCGTCGACGCCGTGTCGGGCGCGACGAAATTTTCCGACACGCGGCACGAGGTCAAGGGCGGCCTGGCGTACAACCGGCCCAGCGCCGGGCTGTCGGCCGGATACGGCTATGGCTGGGAGAGCGACTACCGCTCGCACACGGTGTCGGCGACGACGCGCACCGATCTGCTGGAGCACAACTTCACGCTGGCCCTCGGCTATACCCACAACTTCGACAGCGTCTGCGACAACAACAACCAGGCCGCGGCCGGACAACCGCTGTTCGTCAAACCGCTGACCTCGTCGGCCCACTGTTTTCAGTCCGACCAGACCGACGTCGTCGCCCACCGCCTGCACATCGACACCGTCGAGCCGTCGCTGACCTGGACGGCAACCCCTCGGCTGGTGGTGCAGGTGGGCGGCACCGCGCAGATCCTGGACGGCTTTCAGGCCAACCCCTATCGGTCGGTGTTGATCGGCCGCAACCACAACACCCCGCAAGAGAGCCTGCCGCTGCTGCGCCAGCGGTACGCACTGTGGGGGCGGACGGCGTACTTTTTCCCCGGCCTGCGCGCCTCCGCCATGGGGATGGTGCGCGTCTATCGCGACAGCTGGAACGTCGACGCGGCCACGGCCGAGCTGAACCTGCACAAATATTTCACGCCGTCGTTCCTGATCGGTGCGCGCGGACGCTTTCACATCCAGCGCGGCGCCAGTTTCTACCGCGACGGCCGCGGCTATCTGCTGATGGGAACCACCGGCCGCTACTGGACCGGCGACCGCGAGCTGTCACCGATGCGCAACCAGCTCTTCGGCGGCCGGTTCGCCTATGTGGCCCGGCCGGAGCAGCAGAAGGCGTCGTGGTACAGCGAGATCGAGGTGGCCATGAAGTTCGAGGTCATGATGTACCACCTGGATTCGGGGGATGCGCCGAACGCCGATCGGAAGGAAGCGCTGATCTTGCAGAGTGCGGTTGCGGTGCGGTTCTAACGCTCAATGCCGTTCACTTAACGGCGCGGCATTCGCTTCGCCGCTGTCTGTCCTCCGCTCCGGAAAGGGTCGGACCGCAGGTGCAGGCCGCGCTGGTTTACCTATCGTCCTCCGCCAACCTTCCTGCGCGGCCTGCGCCGAGGACCGAAAGTGACGGCCCCGAACGGAACAACCATCACGGACGATGGCGCCGTCAGTAGCGTAGATCGCGCCACTTCAGATCGACCCAGGCCCGCGAGACCGCCGCTACTGGCGGCAGCGACCATCCGTAAATATTGGGCCACGCCGGCCGCCAGTTTCGGTCCTCGCGCAATGCCGCAAGCAGCGTTCCAGAATGACGCCGGCGATCCTGCTGCGGCATTGCGCTGCGGTCCGATCTTTTTCCGGACCGAATCAGGCGATCCCCGGAATCGAGTGGATCTCGGAGAGAACCAGCCCTTCAAATTCCCCGTGGCGCGGTTCTAGTGCAACACCTGCGGATCACTGTCGCGCGAAGCGGACACGGATGCGCCGGTCAGCGCATCGGCGGTGACGGCAATGTCCGGTTCGTCGCCGCTGATGCTGCCGTGGCAGCCGCCGCAGATGCCGTTGAACAGCGCGCGCGGTGGGCCGGGCGTGATGTATTCGCCGGGGGTGACCTGGTGTTCCTCGCCCATGGTGAACAGCGCCTTGCCGCCGCCGTCGAGCAATTCGAAGATCAGCGGCCGGCGCGCCGGGATGCGCACCTTCAGCGAGTGATCGCCGGCCAGGCTGGCGCTTCCCAGCGGGACCCGCTGGCTGAAGACCTGCTGGGTGCCCACCAGGCCGGCCGGTGACGGCCCGGGCGGGGGCTGTTCTTCGTAGACGCGCAGCGCCGTCGTGCCGTCCAGCGCCTTGACGTTGCGGCCATGGCGCAGGTTGGCGCCCAGCAGCGTACCCAGCAGCGGCAGGTCGGGAAAGTGCATGACGGCGTCGGTGCCGGTGTCGCCGCCGCTGTGGCCGCCGAACACCAGCTGGGGCAGGTTGCGGAACAGCTCGCGCGAGGCGCGCTTGTATCCCAGCGTCGCCTCGACCATCGACAGCGACGGATCGCTGAGCAAGACCCGCCGCACCCCGCTGCTGTCGTTGACCGCCACCAGGTCGTACTTGGGAACGTCGGTCGCCGGGTGGGCGACGTTGGCGGCGTACGAGGCCAGGATCTCGCTGTTGGGCAACGAGGCGGGCGAACGGTAGACCCCCGCCGTCCCGTCGCGGCCGTGGGCGGCGGCATCGACGATGACCAGCGAACGGAGGAAGGTGACGTCGGTGCGATCAGCCTGGAATGGCCCGATCGATCGATTGAAGGTGGCCAGCGCCCCGCCCGCGCCCTTGCTGCCGGCGTCCGAAAGAATCACCAGGAAATTGCGATCCAGCCCCTCGCGGATCTCCGTCGCCTGCTGGTAGCCGACCGACGGGTGCAGGGTGTCGTCGAAGGTGCTGGACGACTGCGCACGCTGGGCCAGCAGCGGGTGATAGTCGGTGAGGTCCCAGTTCATGCGGCGCCCCGACAGTTGATAGAACTCGGGCGTCGCTTTCTCGACGGTGAAGCTGACGCGGCCGTCTTGCATCATGGCCGGCCCCAGCTCGGAATTCAGAAGGAAGGTCATCTGTTCGGGCTGGCCGGCGTTCAGATCAGGCCCGATGCGAAAGAGATCGGCGTTCGGCAGGAACGTCTTCAGGGTCAGCGTCCCGGCGCGCGTCGACGCGAACACCACGCTGCCGTCGGGCGCGAACATCGGATCAAAGTTGTGCACCCGCACCAGGCCGGACATGCGCCCGGCGTCGGACGTCACCTTCTTGCAGCTCCCGGCGGGGACCTCCACCTGCCACAGATCCAGACCGCTGCCCGCTCCCGGCCGCGCGGCGAAGATGACGGCGCCGCCGTCGTAACGCCAGTCGGGACCGCGCACATCGACGTCGACGCCGGTCAACCCGGCGCAGCCGGCCAGGGCGCTGCGCACGTTGGCCACAGCGGTGACCTTGCCGGTGGCGTCGACGGTGGCGTCGGCCAGCTTCAGATCGGCGCCGCCGCGATAGGTGTCGAACTCCAGCAGCCCGTCCGGATTCGGCGGACGGGTCACGAAGGCCAGCGGAAGGGTGGCGGCCGTCGCTCCACCCATGTCCGACACCGGCGCCGCGGCCCGTTCGATGCGGTGCCATTCGGTGAAGATGCAGAAGGCCGTGGCGGTGGCTCCATTGAAAGTTGCCGGACAGGGATCGCTGCTCATTGCTCCCGGCGTTTCCAGCAGCGATCCGGCGCGATGGGCGATCCCCCCCAGCTCGTGAAAGATGTTCTTCTTCACGGCGCGTGACTGGCGAACGTCGACGGTGTCGAGGGCGATGAACTCTTTCAGCGTGGTCTGGTAATTGCGCGTCAGGGCCTGCGGCGACAGAAAGCCCTGGGCCCCCGGGCGCAGCCGATAGTCGTTGAAGCCGTTGGGGCTGTGGCACCCCTCCAGCGCGCACCCGCGCTGCAGCAGCTTGGGCATGACGTCTTCTTCGAAGAACATCTGGCCCGCGCTCTTCGCCGCGATGGCGGGCGGCGTCGCCTGGACCTCGACGGCCCAGTCTCGCCAGGCCTTCCAGGTGTCGTCGTCGCGGCTTTCAAAGAACGATCCGCCGGTATGGCTGACGCCGCCGCCAGCGGGCGACAGCGGGCGCAGCAGGATCTCGCTTTGCGCGACGTCGATGGGGGACGCCACCACGAACCCGGCCGCCTGGGCGTAGTTGAACGCCTTCTGCCCGTCGTCGTCGCCGCAGGTCATGTAGAAATCCGACTGCGGCGAGCTGTGGCAGGTGGCGAAGGCGCACGACTGCAGAATCTTGGGCTGCAGCACGGCGACGAAATCGCGATAGGCGGCGGTGGTGGTGTCGACGGGCGGGCGTCCGCTGGCGGGCGGCACCGTGGTGTTGCACCCGCCCACGCCATGGTTCTGCGTCGATTCAGGCAGCAGGCCGTCGCGGTTGGCGCCGTTCTCCAGCCAGCGTTTGAGCTCTTGAAACGCCGCCGAGTTGGCGGCGATGGGCTTGCCGCCGGTGTGGCGAATCTCGCTGGCCAGCAGGCGCTGCTGATAGGGAATCGAAACGGAATCTTCCGGGACCGCCTTCATCAACAGCAGCGGCTGCGGGTAGCTGCCGTACGTGCGCAAGACGTCGCGGCGTTTTTGCACGGCTTCGAACGACGACAGATCCAGGTTGCCCAGGGCCGCCCCGCTGGCCGGGTCGATGCGGTGGCAGGGCGACGTGTTGCCGACGCAGAAGCCGTTGAACACCGGCTGGACGTGGAGGTCATAGAAGCGCTGCTCGGGCAGCTGGCTTTTTCGACAGGCGGCGGGCGCCACCGCCAGCAGCAGCGCCGACACCCCCCAGACCAAGCGCGCAGGGCGCGTAGAGACCATCGTTGCTGATGATATCAGCGCGTCAACTTCCCGATAGCCACTTCCGCGAGGGAGCGAACCAGCGGGCTGCTGTCGGCGGTGGCGGCGTGCTGCAGGCCCTCGGAGGCCTGGGCCGCCGGCGCGCCCATCTCGCCCAGCGACCAGGCGGCCTTCTTGCGCACATCGACGCTGGGATCACTGGCCAGCAAGGTCAACAGCTCGGCCACGCCCGCCGACGAGCGCACGGCGCCCAGGGTCACCGCCGCCTGCGCCCGCACGCCGGCGTCGGCGTCGGACAGCAGCGGCAGGGCCGCGGAGGCGTCCTTCCAGCTGATTATCTCGCGCAAGGCGGACAGGGCCGCCGTCTTCACCGCCGGCTCGGACGCCGACAGCGACGCCAGCAGCGCCGCAGTGGCGGCGGGCCGGCCGGGCGATCCCAGCGCGCCCAGGGCGCGAGCCATCGACGCGCGGGCCGCGCCGTCGAAGATGGGGTTGGACAGCGCCGCCGACAGCGCGGGGATGGCCGCCGCGGAGCCGAACTCGCCCAGCACGTCGGCTGCGTTGGCCGCCTTGACGGAATCAGGCTGCGACAGCCGGGTCAGCATGCCGACGAACACCTGCCGCCCGCTGCCCCGACGGGACAGCCACCAGGCGGCCACCTTCCGCACGCGATAGTCGGCGTGGTCGATCAGCGGCAGCACCATGTCGGTGC
>JAXDMH010000858.1:0-4331 GCA_034666225.1 Myxococcales bacterium | reverse complement strand
ACACGCCGGCGGGGGGACGGATCGATGTTGCCGTGGACAGCGTGGAGCAGATGGGACGGGTGCGCGTCGCCGACAACGGGATCGGCATCGCCTCTGACATGTTGCCTTCGGTGTTTCAGATGTTCGCGCAGGCCGATCGCAGCCTGGACCGTTCGCAGGGGGGGCTGGGCATCGGGCTATCCCTGGTGCAGAGCCTGTTGACCCTGCACAACGGCGCGGTGTCGGTGCGCAGCGAGGGGCCCAACCGCGGCAGCGAATTCACGGTCACCTTGCCGATGATGGGCTGCGAGGATGAGACCACCGACGCCACGACGCTGTCGGCGGCGTCGATGTCGGGGGCGGCCCGCAAAGCTCACGTCCTGCTGGTCGAGGACAACGACGACAACCGCGAGGTCCTGCAAGAGCTGCTGGAGCTGGAGGGCTATCGCGTGGACGTGGCGCGCGACGGGACCGTCGGCGTGCAGAAGGCGCTGGCCTTGAAGCCGGACGTCGCCATCGTCGACATCGGGCTGCCCGGGATCAGCGGCTATGAAGTGGCGCGGCAGCTGCGGCACGCCCTGGGCGCGCACATCGCGCTGATCGCCCTGACCGGTTACGGACAGCCGGAAGATCGGCAGCGGACGATGGACGCTGGCTTCGATGCCCACCTGACCAAACCTGTGGGCTATCCAGAGCTGGAGGCGATGCTGCGCGGGCGGGCCGGGCCGAGCTGAACCGGGTCAGAAATCGGAGCGGCCGCCCGACATGCAACCGCCGCATTCGGCGCTGGTGGGCATGGCCATGCAGACGAAGGGACAGTAGGTGATCGTGCTCAGCGTTTTTTGGACCGTGCCGCAGCCGGTGGCTGTCCCGCTGACCGTCAGCAGCGCATAGCCGCCGTGGTCATGCAGCTTCTGGGCGCAAGAGATGGCGCCACTGTCGGCCATCCATCCCGGCAGCTTGGCCCACATCTGGGCTTGGTTGGCGACGGCATAGTCGTCGTCGGCGCACGATTCGACGACCGTGCAGTCACCGGCGGCCGGCGCCTTGGCATTCCCGGCCTTGAGCACGACGCACAGGCGATAGTGGCCCGGGCAATCGGTGGTCAGGGTGTCCGTCGACCACGGCACTGTCGGTTTGACGGTCGGGTCGGTGGGACAGCTGGCGGTGCCACCGCTCAACTGGGTGGAAACGACGCCCGCAACGGCGCCGGGGCTGGCGCCGCCGTCAGCGCTGCCTGAACCGGCGTCGGCAGCGGGGGCCACGGTCACGAAGCAGGGCGACAGGTTGTCGACCTGCCAGCGTCCGTGAACCAAGCAGGTGCCGCAGGTCTGGCCGCCGCCGTCGGCGCCGGGGGCACCTCCGCTGCCGGTGCTGCCGGCGCTGCCATCGCTGGCGT
The DNA here is from genome assembly GCA_034666225.1 of Myxococcales bacterium. Classification (GTDB taxonomy): domain Bacteria; phylum Myxococcota_A; class Polyangia; order Fen-1088; family Fen-1088; genus DATKEU01. The sequence goes on along the minus strand of JAXDMH010000858.1, from coordinate 2,953 downwards.
CCACCCCGCCGCTGCCGTTGCGGCCGCCGGTTCCGCCGTTGCTTTGACCGGACGAACCACAACCAGTCGATGCCAGCAGGGCGACCAGCGCCAATGTCGATATCAGCTGCAGGGTCGCTGCCGCGGTCGCTGTCGCTGTTCCTGCCGTCCCGCTGCGCCCCAGCATGCTCGTTCTCCTTCGCCGGGCCCATCTTGTCGGTGGGCAGCGGGTTGGTCAACCTGAGGCGCGGCGCGGTGGCTGGTGAGACGCAACAAATTTTTGCGCAGCGGTGCCGGGCAGAGGGTTAGACGGGTAACATTGAATTGAACATGTCCAGCTACCTCACCGCGCTGACCGTCGAGGACTACGTGAGTCACGCCTTCGATGTGAAGGAGGGGGGCATGTTCCCGGGCGCGCAGAGCCCGCACGCCCGCGCCGACGCGGACACCGTGCGGCGAATGAAGGCGGGCGGCCAGTTGCCGACAGAGTCGATCTCGCGCGCCCGGTTGGTGCCGGTCGACGCGGGCAAGATCTTTGTTCGCTGGTGCAGTTCGGGTGCGCACGACTTTGCGGCGGCGGCGGGCGGCAAGTGGTGGTCCAGCGACAACATCGCCGATCAGATCGTCAGGCTGACGCGCAAGAAGCTGGGCCCTGACGGCGATTCGGGTCGCATCGCCCGTGAGATCTCGGCGGTCGGTTACGACTGGAGCGACCTGCGGCAGGTGGTCGTGGTTCGGACCAAGGTGCCCATCAAGGTGCTGATTGGTTTTGGGCGTCCGGTCAAAAGCATCGATCCCCGGACAGGCGTGGCGGCCACGCTGGGCGACGGAAAAGATCTGCAGTGCGTGATTCTGACGAGCTGGCAGAATCAGTTCCGTGGGGACGAGCTGTTCGAACCGCTGTTTCTGCGATCGAGCAACGAGTTCACGCGCTGGTGGTCGGAGCAGAATCTGGTCGGCCAGCGGCGCGCGGCCACCATCGCCCGATCACGGTGAGCGGCGAAGCTCTTTGGCGGCCTGGCGATGGCGCCGGCGTCGTCGGGTGCTGAGGAGGGCGAGCAGGATCAACAGCGAAGGAGCGGCGCCGGCACCATCAGACAGGCGGCAGCCGCAACCGTGTTTGGGAGATGGGGACGTCGCGCCGGAAGCCCCACCGGCTCCGGCGTCACCGGAGCGGGCGGCGTCGACGCCAGCGCTGGCGCCGCCCGCTCCGCCGGGCGGGGCTGTGCCCATGCCGGCGTCGGGGCGCATGCCGGGGTCCATGACACACTGGCCTTTGGTGCAGGTCGATCCGACCGGGCACTTCGCGGCGGCGCAGTTGTCGATGCAGTTGCCGGCCTGACAGTGGGTGCCGGGCGAGCAGGTCACCGCTGCGCAGTCGCTGGGGACGCAGGCGTTGTTCGAACAGGTGGTTCCGGTGGGGCATCCCTTGCAGGGGCAGTTGCTGCACACGCCGACCGGGTTCACGTCGGCGCCCTTGGGCGGTTGAACCAGGCAGGTAAAGCCGGTGTCGCATGGCAGGCTGGCGCAGACGTCGACGCACCCGCCGCGCCGGCAGGCCTGGCCGTACGGGCAGACGATCCCCTCGCACTCGCCGCGACACTGACCGCCGCGGCAGAGCTGCCCGGTCGCGCAGGTCACGGTCTTGCAACTCGATTCGACGCAGATGCCGGTGGGATCGCACTCGAAGGTCAGCGGGCAGGGATAGAACTCGCTTTGGGTGCAGCTGGGGACGCAGTTGCCGCGATAGCAAACCTTCTGCGGCGGACAGATCGCGCTGCCTTCATCGACGGTGCCGTCGCAATTGTCGTCGATGGCGTTGCAGGTCTCGGGGACCGGCGTCTGATCAGGGACGCAGGTCAACGTGCCGGCCCGACATTGCATGCTTCCAGCGGCGCAGGCGCCCGGAAGGCCGGTGCTGCAGCTGCCGCCGCCACCGCTGCACGAGATGCCGCCCACGCGGGTGACCAGGTCGTTAAAGTTGTTGTCGGTGAACTTGCCGTCGTCCTCCCAGCCAAAATAAAACGATCCCGGCTCGGCGGCGCTTTGCCAGGTCAGCACGCGAATGGCGCTGAGAGGGACGTCGGCGATGGGCATGCCGGCGCGATCGAGGCCGTTGAACCGGCGTTCCGTGTAGAACGTGTACAGCGGTTCGGTCAGCAGTGCGCCGGTCGGCGACAGTGCGCCGCAGGTGGCGGAGTAGCTGGCCATGAAGAAGCCGACCTTTGTCACGCCGGCCGGCAGGGTCAGCGTCTTGGTGGTGCCGGGGGTCTGCGCGTCGGCGCAGGTGAGAAAGACGTTGAGGTCGCTGAGAGGGGGCGGCACGTTGCCGGGACGAACCGGATACCATCCGAAGGCGTGCGCGTATCGCGATCCGCCCTTGGACAGGACTTTGAAAGTGAGCTGACAGCCGGGATCGAACGTCTCCTGGTTGATCGTCGCGTTGGCTATGGCGCCGACAGTGGCGGCGGTTCCGCCCAGAGAGACCTCGCTGTCATCCAGACACGCTTGCACGTTGAGTCCGCTGGTACAGGCGCCCGTGTTGCTGAGGATGACGGGGACGACTGTCCCATCGGGCTGTTGAACGGCCGCGGCCGCCAGCGGCCAGAGGGCGGCGGCCAGCAAGGTCAGCAACGTCAGGATGACAGATGACGCTGTGCCGAGCGTCATTTGCGACCGGCCCGACATCACCTGCACCCCACAGTCATACCCAGCGCATCGTTACTTGAACAGCTCAAATTTGACGGCGTCGGCGATCGCCTGCAATCCGGCGACGTTGGGGTGCAGGTTGTCGCCGGCGTTGAACATGGCGGCATAGTGAATGGGGTTGGCGGGGTCGTGAGTGGCGGTGTCCTGGTCGACGATGCCGTCGCAGCCACTGTCGGCGCCGCGGATGAAGGCGTTGATGGCGGTGCGGCCGGGCTCTTTCTGGGCCGACCAGTAGTTCGCGTTTTGAAACGGCGTCAGCGTCGAG
>JAXDMH010000857.1:0-13552 GCA_034666225.1 Myxococcales bacterium | reverse complement strand
CGCCGCGCCCTGGCCACAGGCGCACACCACCATCCCCACAATCAGGCAAGCGCCCAGCGATCGCATCAGCAGGGCAACGGTTACTTGTTGACCGTCGCCTTGCCGACCAGGTCGCGCGCCTGGGCGATCAGCGCTGTGTCCATCGTGCCGTTCACCGCCGTCACCTCGGGCAGCGTCAGGAAGATCTCCGCCTTTTTGATCTTGCCCAGCAGGATGGTGGGATTCCAGACGGACGGTGTCTTCTGCAGTTCGTCGACCAGGATCCACATGAACATGCGCCACTGGTTGGCCGCGTAGGTCTGGTACAGCGCCTTTTGCTCGGATTCGGCCGGCATGTACTTGAGCTGGTAGCTGTTGATGGTGTTGAAGTTCTTCTCCTCGGCGAAATTCGTCACCACCGGGAAATAGCCCGACCGCATGGTCATGGGCGTCACCGGGTAACGGCCGAGATCAGGATGAAAGAACGGGAAGACGTTGGGCGTGCGGGGCAGCGTGGTGTACTTCATCATCTCCAGCGATCGCTTGCTGACGATGAACGCGCCGTGAATCGGCGACGAGCCGTTGTCCAGGAAAGTCTCCTGCGTGAAGTACTCGTCCCCCTCGGCCACGTAATCCGCCTCGACGTTCATCGTGCTGGGGTCCAGGGAGAAGCCCAGCCAGAACCAGGGCACGATGATCCGTTCCAGCTGCTCCCTGGCGTCGTTGCGGGTCAGTCCCGGCAGGGTGTCCTTGGGCACCGAGAACTTGCCGCCCCCAACGGTCAGCGTCGCGCCGACGTTGTGGATGAAGTCGCGCTGGTTGGCGCCCACCATCCAGATCGAATTCAGGTTCGCGCCCGCCACCACCGGGAACGGCGTGTACGGCTGTCCGGTCATCACCGAATCGCCGGCCGTCAGCTTGGTCAGCATGGGATCGCCGGTTGCCTGCTGCCTAAAAAGAAAGTTGGCGATCTGGACCGACAGATACTTGTTCTTGACCCAGCTCTCTTCGGCGCGCGGCGATTTCATCAAGATGGCCTTGATGGTCTCCAGCGTGGGATTGGCCAGGTAAGCGTCGTGCAACGGGTAAAGGGCGGCGGCGGTCGCCGCGGTCAGCACGGGCACGTCGGTGATCCAGTCGGCGATGGTGCCGTGGTCGTCGCACAGGTGGCGGTCCGGGCAGGGGACGTTGACGCCGTCATTGTTGAAGATGTCCTCGGTATAGCGATTCAGCGGGATACCAACCTTCAACGTTCGCAGGTTGACGGCGCCCAGCTCGTCCCAGGCCCTGTGCGCCGCGGCCGCCGAGTTGATCGGCGCGCCCATCAGCGTCGGCACGACGGTCTTCAGCTCTTGCCCGAAGGCCTTGTCGCGCTCGGCGGCTGATTTACCGGGCAGCACCTCGCCACCTGGTTGAAACGGGCGGTACGTCAGCGGATCGGGCGGCTGGACGATGTTGTACCTGGCCCGCAGGGCGTGGACCATGTCGATGACGTCCTCGACCAGCGGCTGGCTGGTGTGCGTGAAGGCGCGGCGATAAATGGCGCTGTCGGCGTAACCGATGAACGCCAGATCGATGGCGTCGGCGCCGTGACAGAAGACGCAGGCGTTCTGATCGACGTCGCCGGGCGTGCGCCAGGCCTTGAGGCCACGCTGATAGGCCTCGTCGCTCTGGGCGGGCGTCCAGCTGGCCTCCGGGCGGGACAGGCAATAAGCCGCCGGCGCGGGAACGTCGGCGGTGCTGGGCGCGTTGATGTACGCGGTGATGGCGACCAGGTCCGCGTCGGGCAGGCGCGCCGTGCTGAACGCCGGCATGCGCGCAGCGATGGTCTGACCCTGGGGCGTGGTGACGGTCAGCTTGTCGCTGATCCGTCCCGACCGCACGATGAGGGCGATGTCAGTGGCACTCTTGTTGAGGCGCAACGAAGGATACCCGTTGCGCCCATTGGCGTTGACGCCGTGACAGCTGGAGCAGGCGCTGACAAAGGCGGGCGGCGCGGCGCCCGGGGTCAGGTCGGCAGCGCACGAGGCCGTGGTCGGTCCCGGGGTTCCCGGCAGGCCCGTGCCGCCGCCCGAGCCGCCGCCGTTGGGGAGGGGCGAGGCCGCGCCCCCGGTGCCGGGCCCTGGGGTGGTGTTGTTGCCGCCGGTGGCATTGCCGGCGCCCGGGGTCTTGCCGCCGGAGCCCGGCGCTCCGGGCAGTCCCCCGGACAGCATCTCGGCGCTCGAACAGCCGCAGGCGAACAGCAGGCCAAGGCCGACAGCGGCGATCGACAAGTCGGATTTGTACCCCATGGCAACACAGTGGAAGCGGAGGCTCAAACCCGTTGCGGTCTTCTTCTTTTCATCCTGGAAGCCGGAGGAAAATAATCAGGGAAAAGACGTAAGAAAGCCTGCAGGCCCGATTTGCGGTGCTACGTTTTCCTTGTTGGGGGGAGGTGTCGTGATGCAGTACGTGGCGCTGTTTTTCTTCGTGGGGGCGATGGTCCTGATGGTGCTGGACCTCGTTGGACTCACGCCGGCCGCAGCCGTGATTGCGACGATGGCGTTGTTGCTGTCGTTTGCGTTTTTGGGCGCCAAGGCGCTGGCCGTGGAATACCACCGTCGGCATCTGCCTCACTGACGCTGACGACAATGGGAGGACAGTCCGGCGTTATACTTCGCCTGGACGCTGTCCTTCATGAGGCCTCGCTGCTTCCGAAATTTTGCCGCTGTCTTGTTCGCCGTCGGGGCCGTCGCGATCGTCGACGGGCCGTCGCCGGCGTTTGCTGACGGAAGCTGCCACCTTCTCCAGTATTCGTTTGAACCGGACTGCTTTGTGCGAAACGCCGTCGGAGCCTGCCAGTTCGATCGCTCGCGTCCCGATCTGGGACCGCAGGTGGCGGTCTGGCTCGAAGACGGGCAAGGCGCGTTCGTGGACACGCTGATGGTGACCAACGCCGTCGCGCTGTACGGCATCGGCAACCGTCCAGGGCGCTGGGATCTTCGGTCCGGCCCGCGCTTTCCCTATGGGCGCCGGCCCATGACGCTTCCGGTGTGGGCGCACAGGCGCGGCACGCCTTACGGCGCCGTTGTGATGAACGACGGCCTCGAGGGCTGGATGACCTTTCACGAGACGATCTCGTCTCCGGAGCCATATTTTTGCCGACCCATGGAGCGATCAGAGGTCGTCGATGCCATCACGTGCGCCAGCGGGACGTTCCGGGACGCCAAGGGACTTCTCGACAAATTCCAGCCGACTTCTTACTACCCGCCGCGCGGCGATCTGATCGATTGGGCCGATGCCTGCGTCCCCCGGATCAGCTCATCCGGCAACTCGTGCGACTACGGTGATGCGCCGAAGTTCGGCGTCTTGAACGATCTCGACGCCGTCGCGACCGCCACGCCGCTTTACGATCAGACGTTCACCGGCGCCTGGCGGATGCCGGCCCGGCTGGCGGACGGTGATTACGCGCTGATGATCGAGGTGAGCAAGGAATTCGACAGCAACGCAAGTTTCTCCCACGTCTCATATCTGGAGCCGCACGAGGTTCAGTACTTCAGCGACTTCGGTCTCGACGGAAACATCGGGCAGCCATCCCTGGTTTATCGCCTTCCGTTTCATGTTGCCGCGAATGGCTCGATCGCCGGGATCAGCACGCTGTCGGCTATCGGAACCGGCGACTGGACGGGTGACACCGGCGACCTTCTGCCGGTGGACAATACGATCAGCGACGCGCCCGGGAGCGGCCAGGGTCGGCTGCGCGTCGCCGACGGCCCGGGCGGGATGGGCCGCGTCCACCTGGTTGCGACGTCCTGCCCGCCGATCGACTGCGCGACCGTGCCGGCTCCGGAAGGCCCGCGCATCGAACCGACGATCAAGGCCGGTCCCACCTCGGTCGAGCTGACGTTCCGGCAGTCGACCGACGAGGGCGGACCGGTGATCGCGTACGAGCTGCGCCGGGCAGCCGCTCCGCTTGACCGCGCCCATCCTTACGCGCCGTTGGACGTCACGTCGTTCCCGCGCTGGGCCGCCGCGCCGGCGCCTCCCGCCCTGGCGCCGGGAATGCTGACCGACGTGACGTTGACCGGTCTGGAACCGCAGACCACCTACGACGTTGGCTTGCGCGCCGAAGGAACGTGCGGCTGGTCGGCGCCAACCCTTGTCCGCGTCACGACGATCCAGCAGACGTACACGAAACTCTCTGGCTGCGTGATCGCCACCGCCGCCTACGGCAGTGATCTTCAAGCTGACGTTGCGCTGCTCCGGCGGCAGCGTGATTGGCTGGCGTCGCGATCGGGAATGGCCCGCCTGGGCGCGCTTCTGTACGGCGACACCGCGCCGCCGCTGGCCGCCCTCATTGCGCAGTCGGCCGTCGCCCGCGCCGTTGTTCGGTCGGTGCTGCGACCGATGATGGCGGTCGACGTCGCGGCGATCGCGGCGGCCTCCCGGTCAGGGCTTCCAGCCGTGCAGTCCATACAACATTAGAAAGCCGGCCATGAAGGCGACTGGCACATGCCAGCCGTGGCGGAGCCATCTGCCGACGGATTGTGCCTCTGGAAAAAGCCCCGAGACCGCGACGCCCGCAGAAGAGCCGAACCACACGATCGATCCGCCTACTCCAACCGAGTAAGCGAGGAGGGCCGGATCGTATCCCCCTTGAGCGAGAGCCAGCTTTGTCAGCGGGATGTTGTCGAAGATGGACGAGACAAAACCCAGCGCCAGCGTCGTGGCCCAGCTGGCCTTCGGCAATGAATCGACCGGCATCAGTGACGCGGACAGGACCAGCGCCAGCAGAAAGAGGCTTCCTTTCATGGCTCGCGGAACAATTCTCCAGTTGAGCGACCGGACCACACTGCCGGCTATCAACACTGACCACAGCGCGGCGGCAAGGAATGGAAAACGGTCGGCGCGCGTTCCCAGCACGCCGGTGGCAATGACATTGGTGGCGATCGCGGCCACCAGCGCCGCGACCACGATGCAAAGGCGCGGGCTGTCGAGCTTTGCGCCCATCTGACTGCGTTCGACGATGGGGGCGTGCCGTGCCTGTTGCAGCGAAGCGACGGTCCCGAAGACGACCAGGGCGGCGACCGAGCCAAGGTAGGCGGGCAGCACGGCGCGGGGGCTGACACCGTCGATCCACATCATGGTGGTCGTCGTGTCGCCCACGACACTGCCCGCGCCGCCGGCATTGGCGGCCGCCACGATGGCGACCAGATACCCCAGGTGGACCCGTCGCTGAAAAATGCTAGCTGCCATCGTCGCCCCGACCATCGCGGCGGCGATGTTGTCAAGGAGGCCGGAGATCAACCACACCAGGGCCAGCAACGTGAAGCAGCCGGGCGCGCCGCGCGGCAAGATGCGGGGAAGCAGCTCCGGCAGACGAGAGCTCTCGAAGTGATCCGCCACCAGCGCGAAGCCCACAAGCAAGCCGAACAGGTTCACCAGCTTTGCCCATTCGTTGACCAGATGTGAGACGACATCGAACCCGGAAAAGCCGACGCGCGCGCCGAGGATGAGCACCAGTCCCGCCAGCGCGACTTCCAGCGTGCGGTCGTGGAGAACCACAACCCCCAGCAGGACAGCGCCGAACAGCAGGAACACCAGCGGTATCCCGAATATCAGCGGCCCGGCCGTCGAGACCGCGGTTTCCATGGCAGGTGATAGATACGCGGGCGCTATCCTCGGGCCAAGACAATTCGCCGATCAGCGACGGGCGTGCGGCATTAATGCGCGGGCGGTGCGGCCGCAGTCGGTGTCGCATTCGGGGAACAGCAGCACGAAGGCTGCTTGGTGCAGGCAGTGCTGGTGCAGCGGCTCGTGGTCGGCCTCGGGCGATCGGCACGTCTCCATAATGTCGATGTGTGCGCGTTCGAAGATCGCTGCGCGCTGGCTGGACGCGATGTGAGCGACCGATGCCCGATCGTGCTCACCGGCGATCAGGATCAGTCCGGCAACCATGAAAATCGAGAGGCCGACCAGGAGGGCCACGACGCGTGCAGTCCGGCGCTCGACCAGATGTTCGTCGGTCGGCCTGGCGGCGTTCGTTCGCCGCGAAGCGATAGGGATGATGTCGGGCGAGTGGAACATGACCAAACTCCACCCATTGATGCTGCAGAAGGCACGCCAAGCAGCAGCTGCGCGACCTTGGCAAAACCCGCTCCGTTGATCAGGAATGCCTTTCAAACTGCAAGGCGGACCCATCTGACGTTTGCGAATTGCAGGGCGGTGGCGGGTTGCGCCGCCCGTCAGACGTCCGGCGCGGCGGGGATGGTGAACCAGAAGGTCGCTCCCTGACCCGGCTCGCTGCCAACGCCGATCTCGCCGCCGTGGGCCTGCACCAATCCCCTGGCGATGAAGAGGCCCAAGCCGGAACCGCCGGTGGGGCTGCCGGGGACGCGGAAGAACTTCTCGAACAAGGCCAGCTGGTGTTCCTGGGGAATGCCCGGGCCCTGGTCTTGAATTTCGAAACGCACCTTGGTGGCGCCCGCCAGTCGATGCTCGCGCACGCTGTCGGGCGGCCGTTCGGCGCGAGCCCGAACGGTGATGCTGCTGCCGGCCGGGGCAAACCGAATGGCGTTGCTGAGCAGGTTCGTGAACACCAGCTGCAAGCGATCGGGATCAACGAACACGTCGGGCAGGCCGGGAAAGACCTCCGTCGCCAACGTGACCTGGGCCTGCTCGGCGGCGGCCCTGTGCACCTCCAGCGCCGAACTGATCAGCGACTCGGGGTCGACGCGGCGCTTGTGCAGATCGATCTGTCCGGATTCGATGCGCGACAGATTCAAGAGCTCGTCGACGATGACCTGCAGCCGTTCGCAGTCGTCGCGGGCGGCGAACAGCAGATCGGACTGCTTGGGCGTCAGAGGGCCCACCACGCCCTCCGTGCACAGGTGCAGCGCCATGCGCAGCGACGTCAGCGGCGTCCGGAATTCGTGGGCGACGGTGGCCACCAGGTTGTTCTTCAGCTCGTCAAAACGAAACAGGCGCGTCGAATCCTGCAGCACGATGGCGGCGCCCGTCACCGTGCCCGATTCGCTGTAGATGGGCGCCGCGCGGGGCAGAAGGATTCGTTCGCCCTCGGGGCTGGTGGAGATGCGAATCGCCTCTTCGAATCCTTTGGGCACGTAGACGCCTTTGCCGCCGAGGACGTGGGTGCGCAGCCTTTCCACCGCGACTCGCACGCCGGGATCGGCGGCGGCGTACATCTCCGCCGGGGCTCGTTCGGGATCGATCCCCAGGAGCTTGGTGGCAGCGGTGTTCACGCCGTGCAGGCTGCCGTTGGCGTCCAGGAGCAACACTGGATCGGGGAGGCTGTCGATCGCCGCCTGGGCCGCCTGCTGCGCCTGCAAGAGCTCGCCCAGCGAGCTTTGCCGGTAACGCTCCAGCCGCGCCGCCATCCGGTTGAACTCCGCGGCCACCGCGGAGATCTCGTCCTTGCCGCGCACGTCGGCGCGCGCCTTGAAGTCGTTGTCGCCGAATCGTCGGACCGCGGCCGCGACGATACCCAGGGGGCGCAGCATGCGGGTGGTCAGCCAGGTTGAAGCCACCACTCCAGCGGCCAGGGCGATGATCACCGCCAGCACGACCAGGCGTTCGAACTCGGTAGCGCGCCGTTCTGCTCGGCTGACCTTGTGAACCATGGCGTCCTGATTGATGGCCAGAATTCTGTCGGCCAGGTCGTTGACCCGTCGAAAGGCCGGCTGCAGTTTGTTGAAATAGGTGGCGTCTCTTTCCTGGCGGCTGGTCAGTGATTGGAAACTGGCCACCAGCTGCCGATAGCCGTTCCAGGCCGGTCGCAGCTGACGGGTCACGTCGGCCTCGCCTCGTTCGGTGATGTTTCCTTCCTGGGCGGAAAGCTCGTTGTCGAACTTTTGTAGATTGAGGGTGATGTCCGCGGTCGCCTCGGCGGTGTGGCCGGCCAGCAAGACCAGCGCGGCGCTGTTGATGCGCTCCAGGGACTCCTTCATGCGTTCAGCCGCCAGGACGCTGCGATAGTTGTCGGCCAGGATCAGGCGCGACTCCTCGCCCAGCCGCCTGGTCACGGTGCCCGACACCACGCCCAGCAGCGCCAGCGCGATGGCCAGCGGGGCCTGGGCGAAAAAAAGTTTCGCTCGCAAGGTCATGCGGCGGTCTCTTCCTCGGTGGAGACGACGTGGATGTCCAGGCCGCTCGCCTCGCGCACCAGGCGCATCGGCACCGACCGGCCCAGGATCTGCCGCCACGACGCCTGATGCGATCGCCCCACCACGATGTGACCGACGCTGTGCGAGCGAGCGAATTCCAGAATCGCGTGCACCGGTTCGGACGCCCGCAGGCGGATGATCTCGGCCCCCAGCTCACGCGCCAGATCGGTGTTCGCCATCAGATGCCGCTGCGCCTCGGCGTCGATGCGATCGGGGGCTTCCTGGGGCGTTTCCACGAACACGACGAACCAGTCGGTGCTCAGCCGACCGGCCAGCCGCGATCCCTTGCGCACCAGCGTCGCGCCGCGCGGCGATGCCGACGAAAGACAGACCATGACCCGCACGCCCGTTGTCGCGTGGCCGGCTCGATCCGCGGCAGCTTGCGCCGTTTCGCCGACGGGAGGACGCCGGGCGCTGCTTCGCTCCACGCTCTCGGCCACCTCGCGCAAAGCCAGCTCGCGCAGGTGGGCCAGGTTGGCGTCCTTGAAGAAATGTTCCAGGGCCCAGCCCACCTTCTCGGCGTCGTAGATCTTTCCTGCCCGCAGACGTTCCTGCAGATCCTCGACGGAGAGATCAAGGTTGACCACCTGATCGGCCTGTTTGAGGAAACTGTCGGGGACCGTCTCGCGAATGGGCACGCCCATCACCCGCTCGACGATATCTTTCAGGCTCTCCAGGTGCTGGACGTTGAACGCGCCGATCACGTTGATGCCGGCGTCCAGCAGCTCCATGACGTCCTGATAGCGCTTTCGGTTGTGGCTGCCGGGGACGTTGGTGTGGGCCAGCTCGTCGACGATGGTCACCGCCGGTTTTCGCTTGAGGATGTTGTTCAGGCTCATCTCTTCGATGACGACGCCCCGGTGCTCGACCTGTCGGCGCGGCACCACTTCCAGTCCCTCCACCAGCGCGGCGGTGTCCGAACGGCGGTGGGTCTCGACAAAGCCGATGACGATGTCGACGCCCCGGCGTCGCAGCGCGTGCCCCTCTTCCAGCATGCGATAGGTCTTGCCGACCCCGGCGGCGAAGCCGATGTACAGCTTCAGACGTCCGCGCTTGCCGCGCTCGACCAGCTCGAGGAAATCGTCGGCGCGTGTGCGGGGTGGGCTGTCGGACATTGGTAGCGGACACACGGTAAGCGCGGCGGTCCGTCGACGGCAAGCTCAGCTTTGAGTCGTTTCGTTTTGCAGTGGAATCGCTGACCACTCCTGCAAAGTGCAGGGATTCGGTCGACCGCTCCCGCCGCGGTGGCGTCGCTCGCTTGGCACGAGCGCTGCTGTATCGAGGGAGGGAAGGGTGAAGGACACGCCATGAAGGATTTCATTTTCGTCTGTCTCTCCGTCGGATTTTTTGCGCTTTCGTGGATCTACGTCGGATCCCTCGACCATCTCTAGGAGCTCCCCGCCATGACTATCGACTATGGAATCGGTGCCTTCTTGTCGCTGGTGCTGTCCGCGTACCTGGTTTACGCGCTGATTCGCCCGGAAAAATTCTGAGGAGATCGCAATCATGACTGTCGTCGGCTGGCTGCAGATTCTGGTCTTTTTCGCCGCGATCATCGCGGTGACCAAACCGCTGGGCGTGTACATGTTCCGCGTTTTCGAGGGCAACGCCCAACCGCTGCCTCGATCCTTCGGCCGTCTCGAAAAGTTTCTCTATCGGCTGTCGGGCGTCGATCCAACGAAAGAGCAAACGTGGAAGCAATACGCGTTCGCGCTGCTGGCCTTCAGCGCGCTGAGCCTGGTGGTGACGTATCTCATCCAGCGAACGCAGCACCTGCTTCCGCTGAACCCCCAGCACTTCGGGGCCGTGGAACAGAGCTCGGCGTTCAACACGGCCGCCAGCTTCACCACCAACACCAACTGGCAGGGGTACTCGGGTGAATCGACCATGAGCTATCTGTCGCAGATGGCGGGGCTGGCCTGGCACAACTTCACCTCAGCGGCCGCCGGTATTGGCGTCGCGCTGGCCCTGGCCCGCGGCTTCACGCGCCGCCCCGGTCCGAACGGGAACAAGACGCTGGGGAACTTCTGGGTCGATCTGATTCGCGGGATCGTCTACGTGTTCTTGCCGCTCAGTGTTCTTTTCGGCCTGATTCTGGTCTGGCAAGGGGCCATCCAGAACCTGTCGCCTTACCTGGACGTCACCACGCTGGAAGGGGCCAAGCAGACCATCGCCCTGGGGCCAGTGGCCTCGCAGGAATCCATCAAACAGCTGGGCACCAACGGGGGCGGTTTCTTCAACGCCAACGCCGCCCATCCGTTCGAGAACCCGACGCCGCTGTCCAACTTTCTTTCGATGTTCATGATCTTCGCGGTGTCGTCGGCTCTGACCTACACCTACGGGCGCATGGCGCGCGACCAGCGCCACGGCTGGGCCATCTGGGGGGCCATGACCATTCTCTTCGCCGCCGGCGTCGCCGTCTGCTATCCGGCGGAGGCCCAAGGCAACCCCGCGTTGGCCGGCCTGGCCGTCGATCAAAGCGCCGGCAACATGGAGGGCAAAGAGGCGCGCTTCGGCGTCTCGGCGTCCGCGCTTTACGCCACCATCACCACCGATGCCTCGTGCGGCGCGGTCAATGCCATGCACGACAGCTTCACGCCCATCGGCGGCTTGGTTCCGCTGGCCAACATCCAGCTGGGCGAGGTGGTGTTCGGCGGCACCGGCGCCGGGCTGTACGGAATGCTGATCTACGTCGTGCTGACGGTGTTCATCGCCGGCCTGATGGTGGGACGAACGCCGGAATACCTGGGTAAGAAGATCGAATCGCGCGAGATGAAGCTGTCCATGCTGTACGTGCTCATCTTTCCGCTGCTGATCCTGGGATTCTCCGCCTGGAGCGCCGTGGCGCCCTATGGCGTCTCGTCGCTGAACAACGCCGGGCCGCACGGTCTGATGGAAATTCTTTACGCCTACTCCAGCGGCGCCGCCAACAACGGGTCGGCCTATGCCGGTCTGAACGCCAACACCCTCTGGTACAACGTCTCGCTGGGCATCGACATGCTGGGCGGCCGGTTCCTGATGATCGTCCCGGCCCTGGCCATCGCCGGATCGATGGTCGGCAAGAAAGTGGTGCCCCCCAGCAGCGGGACCTTCCCCACCAACGGCGGAACCTTCGCGGTGCTGCTGGTGTCGGTGGTGGTCATCGTCGGCGCGCTCACGTTCTTCCCGGCGCTGTCGCTGGGCAACATCATCGAGCATTTCGCGGCCGTCAGCGGAAAGGTGTTCTAGCCATGTTTCGCCCCAAAGCACAGTCGTTGTCATTGTTCGATCGCAACATCGTCCGGCGCGCCATCGGCGATTCGTTTCGCAAGCTGGCGCCCCAGCATGTGGCCAAGAACCCGGTGATGTTCGTGGTGGAGATCGGCAGCGTCCTGACCACGCTGATCTTCATCCGCGATCTCATCCACCCGGCCAGCGCCAGCGCGCCACCCTGGTTCACCGGGGCCGTCTCGGTCTGGCTGTGGTTCACCGTGGTGTTCGCCAACTTCGCCGAGGCGGTGGCGGAAGGGCGCGGGAAAGCCCAGGCCGACACGCTTCGCAAGATGCGCAAGGAGACCACGGCCCGCCGGCTGGTCAATGGCGGGTCCAAGGAAGAGACGGTTCCCTCGTCGTCGCTGCGCAAGGGCGACCGGGTGGTGGTCGAGGCCGGCCAGCTCATCCCTGGCGACGGCGAGATCATCGAAGGCATCGCCTCGGTGGACGAATCGGCCATCACCGGTGAATCGGCGCCGGTCATTCGCGAAAGTGGCGGCGATCGATCGGCGGTCACCGGCGGCACCAAGGTCCTGTCCGATCGAATCGTGGTGCGGATCGCCGTCGATCCGGGCGAGTCGTTTCTGGATCGCATGATCAGCCTGGTGGAAGGCGCCTCGCGCCAGAAGACGCCCAACGAGATCGCCCTGCACATTCTGCTGGTGGGCCTGACGCTGGTGTTCCTGTTCGCCTGCGTGACGCTGGTTCCGCTGGCCAAATATTCCAGCATCGGGCTGTCGGCGACGGTCATCGTCGCCCTGCTGGTCTGCCTGATCCCCACCACCATCGGCGGCCTGCTGTCGGCCATCGGCATCGCCGGCATGGATCGGCTGCTGCAAAAGAACGTGATCGCCATGAGCGGACGCGCCGTCGAGGCGTCGGGCGACGTCGACACGCTGCTGCTCGACAAGACCGGCACCATCACCCACGGCAACCGCATGGCCACGGAGTTCATCCCGCTGCCGGGCGTGGGCATGGAAGAGCTGGCCGAAGCGGCGCAGCTGGCCAGCCTGGCCGACGAGACGCCCGAGGGTCGATCGATCGTGGCGCTGGTGACCGAGAAGCTGCGCGTGCCGGTGCGCGAGGGGCAGGGCGGGGTGTTCGTTCCCTTCACGGCGCAGACGCGCATGAGCGGCCTGGATCTGCCCGATCGGTCGATCCGCAAAGGCGCTGTCGACGCCGTGGCCACTCACGTCACTGAACGCGGCGGCGTCGTCGCGGCCGAGCTGCGCCAGATCGCCGGCCGCATCGGCGACAGCGGCGGCACGCCCCTGGCGGTGTCCGACGGGGCACGGCTGCTGGGCATCATCCACCTCAAGGACATCGTCAAGACCGGCATCGCCGAGCGCTTTGCCCGCTTCCGCGCGATGGGCATCCGCACCGTCATGATCACCGGTGACAACCCGCGGACGGCGGCCGCCATCGCCAAGGAGGCCGGCGTCGACGATTTCCTGGCCGAGGCCACCCCCGAGGCCAAGATGCGCCTCATCAAAGAAGAGCAGGCCAAGGGCAAGCTGGTGGCGATGACCGGCGACGGCACCAACGATGCGCCGGCGCTGGCTCAGGCGGACGTCGGCGTGGCCATGAACAGCGGCACGCAGGCGGCCAAGGAGGCGGGCAACATGGTCGACCTCGATTCGAACCCGACCAAGCTTCTGGAGGTGGTCGAGGTCGGCAAGCAGCTGCTGATGACCCGCGGCACGCTGACCACCTTCTCCATCGCCAACGACGTGGCCAAGTACTTTGCCATCTTGCCGGCGCTGTTCATGGGCGCCTTCCCCGAGATCGCCCCCCTCAACGTGATGCGCCTGGCCTCGCCGGAGAGCGCCATCCTGTCGGCGGTGATCTTCAACGCCATCATCATCATCCTGCTCATCCCGCTGGCGCTGCGCGGGGTGAAGTACCGCCCGCTGGGGGCGGCCGCCATCCTGCGGCGTTCACTGTTGATCTACGGCTTCGGCGGAATCGTCGCGCCGTTCGTGGGCATCAAGATCGTCGACCTGGCGCTGCAAGCGCTACGGGTCGTTTAACCTGGAACCCTGGGAGGGTTCCAGACCTCCCGCGATGGAACTCCGGCGGCGAAGCCGCCTGCGTTCCGACGCGACTGGTACGCAACCGGCGCCGGGATTCGCCGAGAACAGGGACGTTCCCTTTCTCAA
>JAXDMH010000856.1:0-6217 GCA_034666225.1 Myxococcales bacterium | reverse complement strand
TGGGTCGGGAGGGAGCAACAACGGAAGCGGGGGAAGCGGGGGAACGGGCGGGGGCGGCACGCTGCCGGGTGGGTTCACCAAAGCGGACGTCGGCGGATACAGGCTGGGTGACCCGATCGCCGGCGATCCGACCAAGGTTCCCGCGCCCGGCGTCGATCCGAACGGAATGAACTGCAACCAGCTCCTGGGGATCGTGCGCGACTTCAAGACCAGTGACGTCGCCGGCGGGCATCCCGACTTCGAGACCTACGAAGGCGACGACGCCACTCCCGGCCTGGTCGAGGCCAATCTGGGTGGGGATCGCAAGCCGGTCTACGCGTCGATGTGCGAGGGCGGGGCGACCATGAACATCACGGCTTGCCCGTTCGGTCAGCAGACCACCAGCAAGGCGGCGTACGACCAGTGGTATCGACCCGTCGACGGCGTGAACAAGCAATTCTTTCTGTACCTGATGTTCGACAAGCTCCCCTCGGGGATCGCCTCCTTTCAAAGCGCGCATTTCTTTCCGCTGGATGGTCAGGGCTGGGGCAATCACGGCAAGGACGCCGACGGAAACGAACGCAACTTCGGCTTCACCACCGAGGTGCACACGACCTTCAAATACGGCGGCGCCGAGACGTTCACCTTCACCGGCGACGACGATCTGTGGGTGTTCATCAACGGCAAGCTGGCCATCGATCTGGGCGGCCTGCACCCGGAGGTCACCAAGACCATCGATCTGGACGCCTCGGCCGGCACGCTGGGGATCGCCAAGGGCAGCACGTATCCGCTGGATCTGTTTCACGCCGAGCGGCACACCAACGCTTCGAACTTTCGCGTCGACACCAACTTCACCTTCGTCAACTGCGGCGTGATAATTCCGTAGCGCTCGCGCGGACGCTCGCTGCGCGAGAAGGGCCCGATGGCCCTCAGCTCTGCACTCGGCACCTACCCGCCACCCACCCCGCCCCCGCGCTTCGCGCGGGCCTCGCCGCGGGCCCCTCCCGGTTGGCTCTCGCAAGAGAAGCCGCGCGGGCAAAGCCCGCGCTCCCGGCGGCGTAGTAGGCCGACAGAAGACGCCGGTCGGGCTAATCTCGGGCAATGGCCCTGTCACTATTTGCGAACCCATCGCGGTGGGTGTTCTTGTGCGTGGCGCTGGCGGCAGCTTGTGGTGACAACGGTGGTGGCGCCGCTGCACATCGGCCGCATGTCATCGAGATCGACATTGACGATCACGGCCTTGCGGGGCTGGCCATGGCGGACGCGCCAAACATCAAAGGTCTCATCGCGCGCGGGACGCTGGCGTACACGCGGGTGATCGTTCCCACGCACAGCAACCAGAGCAACATGGCCCTTTTGACCGGGCAGTACCCGGAGGGCGATAACGTTCCGTCGAACTCGTGGCTGTCACGGGAAGATGCTTTTCGCGAGCCGGTGTCGTTGCCGGGGCTCAGCGTGGGCGATTATGTGCTGTGGGAACGCAATCCACTGCGCACGCGCGGGGACAGCGTGTACCTGGCGGCGACACGCCAGCACCTGCGCTCGGCGTACGTGGGACCATTGCCGCCTTTCGAAGTGGGCGCCGACGAAGCGCGCCTGACGATCGTGGGTCTCCAGTTCGGTGCTGCGACGGTCAGCGTCGAGGTGGCCAAGGCTCTGCTGACCGGGGTCCTGCACTATCCGCAGGCGACGGTCGACGGCTATCGCTTTGAAGGGCCGCCTGCCGCCGGCGAGACGCAGACGCATTTCACCATCCGGCAGGCGGCGGCCCTGGTGCGGCAGACGTCGGTCGCCCGGCCCATGCCGGACTTCATGTTCGTCTTTGACTTCGTGGCGCTGGATGGCGATCCCACCAGCGAAACCGGCGCCTCGGGCGAAGGCATCATCAAGATCGTCCACGACTATGACGACGCCCTCGGCGACCTGCTGGCGGCCCTCAAGGAACGCGAGCTGCTGGACGACACCAACATCGTCTTCACGCTGGACCACGGCAAGGTCGACACGCACAACCAGGTGGTCCTGGGGACGCACGGCGCCGACGCCATGCTGGCGGCGGACGGCCAGCTGGGCGCCCTGGTGACGGCGCAAGGACCGGCGCTGGGAATCGCCCCGACGGACTATGCGGTTCTCAACGAAGACGGGGATGCCTTGATCTACGCGCGCACGCCGGGCGCCGGGACGGCGGCGGGCGCGGCCCGACAGGCGGAGGTGACCGCCGCGCTGCTGTCGCTGATCCAATCGGGCGCCATCACAGGCGTCGACACCACCCGCACCATGACCGCCGACGGCGCGATGGGCACGCGGCGTTTTCACGATTTCCGCGGCTCCGGGCCTCACCAGGCGGACATCGTGGTGTTTCCCCAGGACGACTGGACGCTGAACCAGGTAGACGAGGCGCTGCCGGCGGGGCCGTTTCATGTGCAGGACCATGTCCCCTACGGACGCCACGGGGCCTTCTCCGTCGACGAGCTTTACGTCCCGCTGATCATGGCCGGTCCCGCCTTCAAGCAAGGCGTGCTGCTGCCGCACCCGGTGGAGCACCCGCAGGTCGCCCCGACGGCGCTGGCGGGACTGTCCGGCGTGCGTCTGAACACCGCTGCCAGCGGCGCCATCACCGCCGCGCTCCGCGATCATCCGGGCGAGACCATCGACCAGACGGGCGATCTGGCCACGGCGCGCGACCAGGTGTTGCGCGGCAGCGGATACCTGGGTGCTTTTGCGTTGTCCGCACCGCCGGCGCCGGCGGCCATCGTCATCGACGTGGCCGGTCTTTACGACGAGGAGGTGTTCAGCGATCCCGTGACGGCAGACGCTGCCGGGCCGCTGCGGGCGCTGGCCGAACGGGGGACGCGCTTTCAGGACTTCTGGCTGCGCTATGCCGACTGGCCGGTCACGGAGTTCCAGATGTTGACCGGGGGATATCCGGAGGCGGTTCCCTGGATCTCGACGGCCGAGGACGATCCGACATTCGCCCTGGTGCCGGCGGCCGGGCTGGTGGCCATGCCGCCGCCCGCGGGCCGGATCGCGAACCAGCCGGCCTTTGATGCCTGGCGGCAGATGGCGGTGTGGGCCGACGATTCGCTCTTCGACGCGGCCAGGCGGCTGGGGATGACCACGGCACTGATCGGCCAGCCCGATTTTCACGACCGGCACGTTGCCAGCGCGTCCATCGACGTGCGCATCGCTGCCGACAGCGACGGCGCGTCCGGCGCTGTGCGGACTCTGCTCGCGCGCCTGCCAAACCGGCTGATGGTGGTGGCGCTGGGCGGGGCGCGCACCGCCGACCGACACTCACCGGCTGCCATCGCCGAGCTGGCCGCCCTTGCCAAGGCGGTCGGCGCTGTCGCCGAGGGCGCGCCCGACGCGCTGATCATTCTCACCAGCCGGGGCGCCGCCGCCATCGACGATCCGGCCCCTGAGTTCTACGGGCCGGGCAGCGCGCGCCACGTTCCGTTCGTCGTCGTCGGCCCGAACGTGCGTGTCGGCGTGATCACCAGCCAGCCTGGTTCAGCCGCCGATCTGGCCGCGACGGTGCTGATGGGGTTGGGCGCGCCGCCGCACACCGATTTCGTCGAAGGGACCTGGGCCGCCGGCACGGACGTCGGCGGCATCTTCCAGCCCAGCCCCCGGGGCGCCACCGCGGGCCACGCGCTTGTGCGCGCGTTCAGCCAACCGTCGCCGGCGCCCTGAGGCCGGCCCCTATTTCAACCACTCCGTGTGAACGGGGCCGGCGCCGGCCTTGTCCAGGCGTTCATAGGTGTGGGCGCCGAAGGCATCGCGCTGGGCCTGGGTCAGGTTCTGGGGCAGGCGCGCCGTGCGATAGCTGTCGAAGTACGACAGGCTGGCGGCGAAGGCCGGCGTGGGAATTCCCAGCCCGGCTGCTGTCCCCACCACCCGCCGCCAGTTCGGCTGCGCCTCGTACAGCATCGCTTCGAACTCGCTGGCCAGCAGCAGGTTGCGGGGGATCGTCGTCGATTTGTACGCGCGCATGATGGTGTCCAGCAGGCGCGCCCGGATGATGCAGCCGCCTTTCCAGATGCGGGCCATCTCACCCAGCGAGATGTTCCAGTTGAACTTGTCGCTGCCCGCCTTGATGAGGGCCATGCCCTGCGCGTACGAACAGATCTTCGCGCACAGCAGCGCATCATGGACAGCGGCGATGAAGCCTTCCTTGTCGGCCGCCGACAGCGCTGCCGACGTGCGGGCGCGCAAGACCTTCTCGGCGGCCACGCGCTCGTCCTTCAAGCTGGAGAGGCCGCGCCCATCCAGCGCCGCCGCGATGGTGGGAATCGTCACGCCCAGATCCAACGCCAGCTCGGCCGTCCATTTGCCGGTCCCTTTCTGGCCGGCCTTGTCCTGGACGACGTCCACCAGCGGCTTGCCAGACTCAGGGTCCTTGACGGTGAGGATCTTGGCGGTGATCTCGATCAGGAACGACGCCAGCGGTCCCTGGTTCCAGCGGTCGAAGACGGACGCCATCTCCGGCGCCGACATTCCCAGGCCGCGGCCCATCAGATCGTAAGCCTCGGCGATCAGCTGCATGTCGCCGTATTCGATCCCGTTGTGCACCATCTTCACAAAGTGCCCGGCGCCGTCGGGGCCGACGTGCGTGACGCAAGGGCCAGAGTCGGTCTTGGCGGCGATCGCCTCCAGCACCGGCTTCAAAGCCTGCCACGATTCGACTGTCCCGCCCGGCATCAGCGAGGGGCCGCGCCGCGCACCCTCCTCGCCGCCCGACACGCCCATGCCGACAAAGTGAAAGCCGGACTTGCGCATGTCTTCTTCGCGGCGGCGGGTCTCGGCAAAGTGCGTGTTGCCACCGTCGATCACGACGTCGCCCGGCTGCAGGAGCGGTTTCAGCTGCTCCAGCACCTGGTCGACGGGCTTGCCCGCCATGATCATCATCAAGATGCGGCGCGGGCGTTCCAGCGACGAGACCAGCTCGGCCAGGGTCTTCGTGCCGACCAGCTTCTTGCCCTTGTTGTCGGCCAGAAACTTGTCCGTGGCCGGCGCCTCCAGGTTCCAGACGGCGACGCGGAAGCCGTGGTCTTCGATGTTGAGGGCCAGGTTGCGGCCCATGACGGCCAATCCGATGACACCGAAGTTCGCGTTCTCAGTGGGCATGACGATCCTTTCCCTGTCGATGAACCAGCGCTGCGAAAAGCTACTATGCGCGACCGGGCTTGGGTCGGTAAAGGGATTCGCCGGCCCTTGGCACGAACAGCACGCCTTCCGATTCGCGATTCTGGAAAGACGCCAAATCGATGCTGCGCGGATCGCGGTACCCCAGGTTGATGGCCTGGCAATCGGCCTGGGAGATGCCGGTGGCCAGCGTGACGTTGATGCGCGGCCGCTCGACGCCGTCCTCATACGTGCCGCTGCCCTTGACGTGCGTGGAATGTGCCACCACGCCCCAGGGCAGGTGCTTGAACCGTTGCCACTGCGCCATGAAGTAGTCGCGAACGTGGTAACCGATCTGGCGGATGACCTTGCCGTGCACCACCGAGATTTCGCGCAGATGCGGCGCAAAGATGATCACCTCGCCGCCGTCGGTGACGGCCGGTTCGGTCTTGTACATTCCCTTGGCGCCCACCCACAGCTCCTCGTACATGGGTGGAAGCACGGAGAGGACCTGATGGAACGTGCGATCGGTCCAGATCATGTGGTGCTTGGCCGATAGATCCGCCGCCGCCGACCAGGCCTCCTCGACGCCGCCGATGAAGACCCCGCCCAGACCGTTCGGGGTCACCACCGAGCAGATGGCATGGCGGGGACGGGGAATGATTCCAGCGGCGCGATTGATCACCCGCCGCACCGGCGTGTCCTTGGTGCCGATGATTGAATACGACGTCAACAGCGCGCCCAGCCAGTGCGTGAAATCGATGATGTCGCTGCCGGCGATGCCCGGGAAAAAGTATTTGTTGCCGCCCGAGAACCCCACCACCTCGTGCGGGAACACCGGGCCGCACACCAGCAGGTGGTCGTACTCCAGAACCAGGCGATTGAGGCGAACCGGCACCTCCAGCCGCAGGCGCCCGTCGGACAGGGCGTGGATCTCGTCGGCCGAGATGGTCCCCAGCGTGGTCAGCGCATCGGGGTTGTCCCAGGCGTGGTTGATGATGCGGACGTCTTTGTAGGTGGTGGCTTTCTCCGCGGCGGTGATGCCCACCAGCGCCAGCAGCGCCGCCTCGGACATCGGGGGATGCGTGCCCAGCGCCACCAGAAAATCCAGACCGCG
>JAXDMH010000855.1:0-3624 GCA_034666225.1 Myxococcales bacterium | reverse complement strand
CCATCTTCGACCCCGGCGCGGCGCCGCGCAGATACATCGCCTTCACGTCAACGGTCAAGATGTGCGCCTGCAGGTCGACGCCCCAGAACCACATCGCGCCCTTGCTGTCCGGCGCGCGATCCTGCGCGCCATAGGAACCAGAGACACCCAGCTCGAAATCGACGGGCAACGGCGGGTGCAACGACAGGCGGCCGCTGGCCGTCTTGGCCGCGTTGGTGTCGAGCTCGTTATAGAAATGGAACTGCTCGGTGGTGTTCGATCCGTTGGTGACCGCCGCGGCCAGCACCACCAGATCGTCCGGACCCCACTTGCTGCGCACCTTCAGGCCCAGCGCCGTGCCGGTGGTGTAACGGGCGATCAGCGACGGCGTGATGCCGAACCGCTGCGACGCTTTCCGCTCCCGGTACTCGATCCCCAGCACCGAATCGAACTTGCCCACGAAGATCGACGTCTTCTGCGAACGCGTCGGCATCCATTCCAGCTGCGCCACGTCCACGTCCAGAAAGTCGCCCAGGCTGAAGTTGGAGCCGGTGCGCGGAACAAAGTTGACGCTGGCCGTGGCCAGCAACCCCTCGCCCAGCGATGACGTCAGCAACAGATTGACCTCGTTGACGATGAACCCAGGCGCTCCGCCCGAGTGAATGCCGTCGAACCGCTGCACGCCGGCGGCATCGCCCAGATCGGCGGCCTCCCCGCGCGAGTTCACCGTCGGCGCCAGCAGATCGCCCAGGAACACCCATCCGTACTGCCCCTTGTACTGCGGGAACAGCGCGTTGCCGTCGTCCCTGATGATTCCCGATCCGTTGCCCTGCGCGGCGAAGAACCCGAAGTCGACGTATCCGCCCACCGTCACCCGCGGCTGGCGTCCCAGCACCACGCCCCGCATCTG
The DNA here is from genome assembly GCA_034666225.1 of Myxococcales bacterium. GTDB lineage: Bacteria > Myxococcota_A > Polyangia > Fen-1088 > Fen-1088 > DATKEU01. The sequence goes on along the minus strand of JAXDMH010000855.1, from coordinate 2,735 downwards.
CTCCAGGCGCGCCTCGGTGTCGCGCATCCGGTCGGCCAGATCGTTGAACGTGGTGGGCGACGCGTCGGTCGGTTCGATCGTGTCATTTTCGTCGACAGCCAGGACCGGGGCGCGCGGCGCGGCCGGCCCAGTGGGCGCAGGCGTCGGTGTCGGCGCTGGCGCCGCGGCATTGGTGCCCGGCGCCCATCGTTGCGCCACGCGGCCGGTCGTTGCCGACGTTGTCGGCGCGGGCGGCGCCGCAAAGACCGAGGCCGGCAGCGCTCCGATGGTGGCGGCCAGCATTGCAAAGCTGATGCGGCGCTGCCGCTTCATGGCAGCACCGGCGCGTTTCGCAATTCGGCGGGCAGTGGCGTGCCGGTGAGCGACTTCAGGAACTCGACCAGGTCGGCCTGCTCGTCTTCGCTCAAGAACAGCGGCCGCAGCTGCGCCGCCGGCACCCCGACGCCGTCCGACGCCCCGCCCTTGTTGTAATGCGCGACCACCTCCTGCAGCGACTGGTAAACACCGTCGTGCATGTAAGGCCCCGTCAGGGCAACATCGCGCAAGGTGGGCGTACGCCAGGCGCCCTTGGGAACGTCGGCCAGCGGAAACGTATCGTCCGACAGATACACCTTGCTGGAGTCATCCGTCGGGTCATCGCTCCAGCTGCTGTTGCGCAGGAACGCGCTGGCACGCAGCTTGGTCAGGCCGTCGCGCGCTCCCCAGGGCAGGCAGTTCTTGGCCGGCTTGGCGGCGATGGCCGATCCGTCCGCGGCCGTTCCCGCCGGCGCACCGACGCAGTCGCAAACGCCACCCGCCGGACAGTCGACCTCGGTGGGAACGCCGTGTCCGGTCTGGGGCGTGCCGACGTTGTGAAACTGTCTATCTGAAAGCAGCGGCGTGTTGTGACACTCGCTGCAGGCTGCCTTGCCGACGAACAGACGCGCCCCGCGCCCCGCGCTCAAAGAAATGGCGCCGCTGTCCGGACCGTCATTGACGAAGTGATCAAACGGGGCGTCTCGGCTGACCAGCTTGGCCTCATAGGCGGCGATGGCCTTGCCGAAAGTCACGAACACCCGCGTGATCAGGTCCTGGTCCTCTTTCGGCATGCAGTCCCAGGCGTCGCCGAAGGGTTCGCTGGCGTCGCCAGGCTGGCAGCCGGCCTTGCTGCCCGGTTTGCCGTTCAGCGGAAATCGCGGCCAGCAAGCGGACATCGTCCCGCCGGCGTCCTTGGCCTCGCGACAACCAAGGTCGGTGGGACAAGCATTCGTCACGTTCAGCTTGCACTGCCCGGCACGTACCGGGTCCGTGTCCAGCAGAGCCTGCACATCGGCCGACCTGCCGGGCATCGGCAACGGCGCAACAGTGAACGCCGCCTGAAAGTCAGCCCGATAGAAGTCGGCGATCACCCAGGCGTCGTGCAGACGATTGCTGTTCATCGACACCGCGCCTTCGTTGGCGGCCAGCGCCTGCGCCCACAATGAATCCGAGCGCCCGTTCCAGAACAGCAGCGGATAGTACGCGGCGTTGATCGTCGGCTGCGCGTTGACGTCGAACTCGCCGGCACCAATCGAGACCCCCCCCGGAGACGTGTCGTCGATCCCGGCGCGATTGGCGTCGTGACAGCTGGCGCAGGAGAGCGCCACCGGCGCCCCCTTCGCCGCGCGCGCGAACGCGGGCAGCACCGGCCGGCGCAGATTGTCGATCTGCGTGGCCGCACCGGAGAATCGAACGTCGAAGAAAAACTTCTGTCCCAGCGTCTCGGCGGCAGCGACACCGACGAAAGCGTTCGATCGATCCGCGGGCGGATTGCCCAGATTCGCCAGCTGCGAGACCTTGCCCCACTGCTCGCTGCTCCAGCCACAGTCGCGCGACGAACCGCAAAAAACATTGTCGGCCGTGCTTCCACAGCCCGCCAGGGCCAGCGCCAAGCAAGCGCCGCGGGCCGCCACCGCGCGCCCATATACGGCCTTCCCCACGGTCATCTAACGCACCCGAAAACGTAATGTGTCATACTGTTTTTAGCCGTGTAAGTCGTTATAACCATTGGGTTGTTGGCGATCGAACCGTTCAATCGGCGCACAACGACGCTTACTTGAGCGCACAGCGACAAAAACCGCTGCGGCGGCTAAGGAAAACGCCGAGCACACAACCAGCGACGTGGCCGTGTCGGCCGGCACAGCATTGGCCTCAGGCGCAGCTTCCCTATGCCCACGACGCGGCTATCAGGTCGATGGCCTGATCATCGAATCGGATCGCAGGCGGGCTCTGCCCGCCGGAGACATCACACTCCTAGATAGATCTGGGCACGGCTCTCGTCGCATCGGGGAGAGCCCGCGACGAGGCCCGCGCGAAGCGCGGGGGCGGGGTGGGTGGCGGGTTGGTGCCGAGTGCAGAGCTGAGGGGCCAGCAGGCCCCTTTCGCGCAGCGAGCGCAGCGAGCGATTAGTCTGTCGGTAGAGGCGCCAGCGGCGTCGCCCCGGAGAGAGACGCCGTCTCCGAAGAAGCAGACGAGGCCTCGACCTCCACCGGCGGCCGCTTCTTCAGCGGTCGGCCCGGTCGGGAGCGGTCTTTCAGGCCCTCCAGCCCGGCCTCGCGATAGCGCGAGCGCCACTTGTAGACCGTCAGCCTGACGATGCCAAGCTGGTCGGCGATCTTGGCCGCGCTGATGGGCTTGGTGCTCATGAGCACGATGCGCACGCGCTGGGCCAACCTCTTCCGTGCCATCCCAGAACGAAGCCAACGTCGCAGCTCCTC
>JAXDMH010000854.1:0-3609 GCA_034666225.1 Myxococcales bacterium | reverse complement strand
GACGTGCAGGAGATGACGGTGTGGCAGCCCTTGATCGACCACGCTGTCCGCCAGGTGGCCGCCGGCAAGATGATCAGCACCGAGGCCGATGCGTTCTTTCTGCCCGACACCAAGGGGACCGACTATCACGCCCAGCACACCAAGACGACGATCGTCATCCAGGACGTCGACGTGGAGGCGCGCCGGCTGGGATATTTTCACAACGCCGGCTATTTCACGCTGGACGGGGACGATTTCGCCGGCCTGTTTCGGCTGGGGCTGCCCTTTGATCCGACGTATATGCCGCTGTTCGCCGAATTGATCCGCGTCGATCGGGTGATCCGCCTGTCGGCGGGCGAGCTGCGCGTGCGATCCTCGGCGCTGCTGGCGCGGCACCTGGCGCGACGGCCGGTCGTCAATCCACTGGTGCGGTTCGCGCGGCAATTCTCCGACGACATCACCGGTTTGCAGGCGGTCGGGCTGGCCCGCTATCACGCCTACGCCTTTGCGACGGTGCGCCAGCTGGGCGCCGCGTTCGAGCTGGCGTCGCTGTACCTGCGCTGGCTGGCCGGCGCCAGCGACGGCCCGCTGCTGGAAGCGGCCGTGGCCTTCCAGGAGATCTCGGGCGTGGCCAAGGCGCTGATCCTGAAAGGGGCGCGCGCCGTGAACGCCAAACGCGCCACCGATTTTGCGCCGATGCTGGCCGAGGCGGCGGCGGCCTGGGATCGCGGAATGGGGAAGCTGACGTCGCTGGTAGAGGGCCAGGCGTCTTGACAACCAGGCGGATGACGCCCGATGCTGCGGGGCCTCGCAATGTGGAGGGGGAGTGGCAATGACCAGTTCTAGCGGTGGAGCCCCGGGGATTATCGTCGGCGTCGATTTGGTCCAGGTCAGCCAGGTGGCGTTGTCGCTGGACAGCCTGGGCGAAGCGTACATGCGGCGCATCTGCACGCCCGACGAGATCGCCTACTGCAACGCCAATCCGATGATGGCGCCCGCCCGTTTCGCCGCCCGCTTTGCCGCCAAGGAGGCCACCCTGAAGGCGCTGCGCCTCGACGACCAGGGGCTGGACCTGCGCGCCATCGAGGTCAAGCAGATGCCGGGGGGCTGGACGGACCTGCTGCTGCACGGTCGGGCCAAGGAGCTGGCCGACGAAGCCGGATGGTCCAGCTGGTCGGTCAGCCTCAGTCACGAAGGCGATTACGCCACCGCCGTCGTGGCGGTCATTCTGGACAAGAAAGCCAACGGATAGAGACGCACGATGCCGGAACAAACCACCACCAAGATTCGTGACATTTTGAGCGAGCACGGGCGCCTGGCCAAAGAGGTGACCGCGCTGGCGGACGACAGCGATCTCTACCAGGCGGGGATGACCTCTCACGCCAGCGTCAACGTGATGCTGGCGCTGGAGGGGGCGTTCGACATCGAATTTCCCGATGCCATGTTGAGGCGCAGCGTGTTCGAGAGCATCGCCGCGATCCGTTCGGCCATCGAGGAGCTGACGGGCGGGCGCTGAGCCGCCCGCCACCGACGTGCCAGCAGCGCGGCAGAATCCGGCCGCCGCGAGCGCGCCGCTGGCGGGACCCTGGTCCGTGGCCTGGGCGCCGCCGGGCGCGGCCGCTGATCCGACGGCGCTGGATGGCCTGGGCCTGCACTGGCTGCCGGCGTCGGTTCCCGGCACCGCCGCGGCGGCTTTGCGCGCGGCCGCCGCGCCCGCCGCCGGCCAGGCCGTCGCTGTTCCGCCGCCTCAGCCGGCCCGCACCGACGGCGTCGATTGGTGGTACCGCTGTCGCTTCTCCGCCGAGCCGGCCGCCCGGGGCGAGCGGCTGTACCTGGCCTTTGACGGTCTGGCCACGGTGGCCGACGTCTTTCTCAACGGCACGGCCATCGCCCACAGCGAGAACATGTTCGTGGCCAGCGCTGTCGACGTCACCGACAGTCTGACCGCGCAAAACGAGCTTTACATCCGCTGTGCCGCGCTGGATCCGTTGCTGGCGCAGCGGCGGCCACGCCCGCGCTGGCGGGCGCCCATGGTTGAACACCAGCAGCTCCGCTGGTTTCGCACCACGCTTTTGGGCCGTACGCCGGGCTGGTCGCCGGCCACGCCGCCCGTCGGTCCCTGGCGGCCGGTGCGCCTGGAACGGCGGCGTCTGTTCCAGGTGGCCGACCTCGGTCTGCGGGCGGAGGTCAGCGGTGAGACCACCGGGATCGTGACGGTCGAGCTGACCATGCGATCGATCGGACGCAACGTCATCGCCGGCGCGCGCATGGCCGTCACCGGTCCCGACGGCAACCACCACGAGGTGGCCTTGACGTTGCGCGAGTGGACGGGCGAGGGCGCCGCGCCTGAAATAACAATGATCGCCAGCGGCAGCGTCCACGTGGCGCACGCGGCGCTGTGGTGGCCGCACACCCACGGCCAGCAACCGTTGTACGACGTGCGCGTCACCGTCAGCTGCGCCGGCGGCGACACGCCGCTGGAGCTGGGTCACGTGGGATTCCGGACGCTGACGTTGAACACCGCCGGCGGCGACTTCGCTCTGGGCATCAACGGCGCGGACGTCTTTTGCCGCGGGGCCTGCTGGACGCCCGTCGACGTCACCACGCTGGGGGGCAGCGCCCAGGCCATCGCCGACACGCTGGGCGCCGTGCGCGCCGCCGGCATGAACATGGTGCGCGTCTGCGGCCCCATGGTCTACGAATCCGAGCTGTTTCACGATCTGTGCGATCAGCTGGGCATTCTGGTCTGGCAGGACTTCATGTTCGCCAACATGGACTATCCCGAAGATCCTCCCTTCGTGGCCGGCGTGCAGGCCGAAGCGCGCCAGGCCTTGCGCCGCTGGCAGGGCCGGCCGTCGCTGGCGATCTTGTGCGGCGACAGCGAGGGTGAACAGCAGGCCGCCATGTGGGGCGCCCCGCGCGAGGCCTGGGTTCGGCCGCTGTTTCTCGATACGCTGTCGTCGCTGGCACGCGAGATCTGTCCCGATGTTCCTTACTGGCCGTCCAGCGCCAGCGGCGGCGTTTTTCCGCACCAGCCCAGCGCGGGGACGACGTCGTACTACGGCGTGGGCGCGTACCGCCGGCCGCTGGAGGATGCGCGTCGCTCTGGTCTTCGTTTCGCTTCGGAGTGCCTGGGCTTCGCCAACATCCCGGACGAACCGACGCTGGTGATGATGACCGGCGGCGCCGCCGCGCGGGCCCACTCGCCGGCGTGGAAGGCGGGCGTGCCGCGGGATCTGGGCGCCGGCTGGGACTTCGACGACGTTCGAGATCACTACTTGGGCCTGCTTTTTGGCGTCGATCCCGCTACGCTTCGCTCTGATGATCCGGAACGGTACCTGGCGCTGGGGCGGGTGGTCACGGGCGAGGTGATGGCGGCGGTGTTCGCAGAGTGGCGGCGTGGGGCATCATCCTGTCGCGGTGCCCTGGTCTGGTTTCTGCGCGATCTGGTGCCGGGCGCCGGGTGGGGATTGCTGGACGTCACCGGCCGTCCCAAGGCGGCCTATCATTACCTGCGCCGCGTCCTGCAGCCGCTGGCGGTCTTCTTTTCGGACGAGGGGCTTGACGGCACGTTCCTGCACGCCGTGAACGAGAACGCGGCGCCCTGGCAGGGTCAGTTGCAGTTGACCC
>JAXDMH010000853.1:0-2995 GCA_034666225.1 Myxococcales bacterium | reverse complement strand
AGCTTCGTGATCCGCGACGGCGCCCTGGAGCCCGTCGACGAGACGCTGTTCGCGGGCAAGCCGTCGGAGATGATCCGGATCTTCTCGGCTGCCATCGAGCTGGATTTGCCGCTGGCCCTGCGCGCGCGAGAACTAATCGCCGAGCAGGCCGCCTCGCACGGCGAGGCGCTGCGCGCCGATCCCGAGGCGGGGCCGATGTTCGTGAAGTTCCTGGCGGACCGCCGCGACCGGGCCAACCCGTCGCGCCTGGAACAGATGCAGGACCTGGGATTGCTGGGGGCGCTGATGCCGGAGTGGGAGCCCAGCACCGGTCGGGTTCAGCACGACATCTATCACGTGTACACCGTCGATCAGCACGCGCTGTACGCCGTGGGGCGCCTGCACGCCCTGGCCCGCGGCGATCACGCCGACGAGTTCCCGGTGACGTCGGAGACCATCCAGGAGGTGCAGCGTCCGCTGGCGCTGGTGGTGGGGACACTGCTCCACGATGTCGGCAAGCCGTACGGCAAACCGCACAGCGACATCGGCGCCGACCTGACCGTCGACATCGGGGGTCGGCTGGGCCTGGAGAAAGAGGACGTCCTGCGGGCCGAGTTCCTGGTGCGCCAGCACCTGGTGATGGGGCAGATGTCTCAGCGCCGGGATCTCGAAGACCAGGAGATGATCGCCGACTTTGCCAAGCTGTGCGGCGACGAAGAGAACCTGCGCGAGCTTTACCTGCTGACGTTCTGCGATCTGGCGTCGGTGGCGCCCGACAACCTGACCAGCTGGAAAGAGACCCTGCTGCGCGAGCTTTACCAGCGCACGCTGAATTTTTTGCGACGGGGGCCGGACCTCCTGGGGGCCGAGCGAGCCGAGATCGTGCAGCGCCGGCAAAAGCGGGCGGCGCGCCTTCTGGGCGAGGAGGAAGAGAGCCGCGAGCTGGGCGAGATGTTCGTCGGTTTTCCCGATCGATACTTCGCCGAGAACACCGCCCGCAAGGTCGCCGCTCACATCCGGCTGATGCGCGCCCACCGGACCCGCAAGGAGAGCTCGATGATCGACGTGACCCACGATCGCCGCCTGGGCGTGACCGAGATGGTCCTGGTGGCGCCTGACATGCCCGGTCTGCTGGCGGAGGTGGCCGGCGTCCTTCATGCCAACCGCCTGGACGTCGTCGACGCCGCCATCTACTCGCGCAAGGCCACGGTGCCGGATCAGACGGCCGAGGCCCTGGACATTTTTCGCGTGCGCGACAGCATCGGCAACGCCGTCACCGACGAGAACCGCTGGCAGAAAATCCGTGCCGATCTGGAGGCGGTTGTCTCCGGCAAGGTCAAGGTTGAAACCCTGGTCGCCTCCCGACCCCGCAGCGATTCGGTGGCCGCCTGGCGCACGCCCGAGGTTCCCACCGAGGTGAAGATCGACAACCAGGTCAGCCGCGGCTTCACCGTGGTCGAGGTGATCTCGGAGGATCGTCCCGGCTTGCTGTACGCCATCACCCGCACGCTGTTCGCCAGCGGCCTGGACATTCACCGTTCGAAGATCGCCACCGAGGCCAACCGCGCCGTCGACGTGTTTTACGTGCGCGACAAAGCCAGCGGCGAGAAGATCACCGACAGCGATCGTTCCCAGGCGCTGCGCGAGGCGCTGCGGGCGTCGCTTCCCCAATAGTCCTTTCGGCTCCGGCTCCGGTAAACTGACTCGATGATGTCGCTGATCGTCGTCAGTCTTCTGGTCTTGGCTCCGGCCGAGGTACCGGGCGACAAGGTGGGCACTGGCAGTGGCGGCGGTCCGGCGGTGCCACTGCTGGAGAAGGGCCAGCACCTTTACCAGCAGGGCGACCTGGCGGGCGCCCTGCGCGCGTTCGACGCCGCGGCCGCCGCCGATCCCAAGGATGCCCGCGCGCCGTATCTGCGCGGCGTGACGCTGGAGAAAAAGGGTGATGCCGCCGCCGCCATCGCCGCCTATCGGACGGCGCTGGCCCGCAAGCCGAACTTCGCCGAGGCGAGCAACAACCTGGGCGCGCTGCTGCTGGCGCGCGGCGACGCGGCGGCGGCGGCCACGGCCCTGGAGGTGGCGATCAAAGCCAACCCTGCTTACGCGGAAGCGAACTACAACCTGGGCGTCGCGCGCGATGCCTTGGGCCGGCGACCGGAAGCGGTGATTGCCTATCGCGAGGCGGTTCGTCTCAAACCGGCAGACGGCAACTATCGCTTGAATCTGGGCGCGGCGCTGCGCCGGGCGGGCGACGTCGAGGGGGCCGCGGCGGCGCTGAAGGAAGCGACGCGCTTGATGCCTGGCGATGCGCTGGCGTGGGCCGATCTGGGGATGGTGCTCTCCGACCAGCGCGCCTTCGACGACGCCCAGCGGGCGCTGGAGCGGGCGACGAAATTGAATCCCGGGTTGGCGCTGGCCTGGAATCGCCTGGGCCGTGTCGCGCTGAAGAAGGGCGACGCCGCGGGCGCCGTGGCGGCGGCGGAACGCGCCCGCAAGCTGGAGCCGAAGAACGGGGCTTTTGCCGCTGACCTGTGCCGCGCCCTGTTCGAAAAACGCGATGCCGCCGCCGCGGTCGCCGAATGCCGCGCCGCCGTCGCGCTGGAGCCGAAGAACGCCCTGGCCCATTACGAGCTGGGCAAGGCGCTGGTGGCCAAGGGCGAGTGCGCCGCGGCCGGCGCCGAGATGGAACGCTTTGCGGCGCTCCCCGGCGTCAAATTCGAGGCTGTCGCGCAGGCCCGGGCCATCGCCAAATCGTGTGTCGGCGGCGACGGCAAACCGGCCGCGAAATAGCCCGCGAAATAGCAATTGCGGGGTCCGGGTCCTATCGCTAATCTCCCGAGATGCTGCCGGACGGTCAACTGCGAGAGGCTCTGACTTTTGACGACGTCCTGCTGGTTCCTGCGGAAAGCGACGTCATTCCGAAGGACGTTGACGTCCGCACCGATCTGACCTCCGGCATCCGGCTCGCTCACCCCATCATCTCGGCAGCGATGGACACCGTCACCGAATCGGCGAC
>JAXDMH010000852.1:0-6412 GCA_034666225.1 Myxococcales bacterium | reverse complement strand
AGCCGGGAGGGGGGAGAATCGACGCATTCCAGGGCTCGCAGGAGGCGAACCAGGAGCTGGCTCTCGGCCTCCATGGCGAGAACCGACTGACTTTGGGCGTCGCCTAGCGCACTGGCCGGCGATTCGTGCAGCAACCTCGCATGTTGACGAATAATGGCGATGGGTTGCCTCAGATCGTTGGCCCACTGGTTCGCCTCGGCTGGCGTGGGTGGGGATGGCTCTTCCTGAACGGCAGATCCCGTCGTGCTTGCTTCATTCATTGGTCTGCTCAGCTCTGCTCAACGCAGTTACGTTGCACGATTCGATCCGCTTACCTGCGCCCATGCTTGACCACGCAATCGAAACATAACTTTGGCCCTTGCGGTTCCTTGATCCGCTCCCATCGTCTCGGCTGCGAGAGGCGTGCGCGTCGCCTTGCCCGCGGGAAAGCGGGAGAAAGGCTATGGGTTAAAGCGATGGTCGTCGGTCGGTCGGTCTCGGTAAGACCGACAATTTCTGGGGTCGCATCCCTGCGCGACGAAGGCCAGCATGCGGCTTGCGTGACCGATTGGCTGGCCCAGGCGGCCACCAACCCATCACCAAAGGTCCTTTTGCGGCTCTTCGAGGCGGCTCTTGGCGCCCTGTGGACCCGCGCGGCGGTCACGCTGGGTGAGGTCACGCTGACCGCGATCGCCGAGCGTGTTCTGCACAACGCCGCCGAGAACTTCCCGGGGCTGTCGTCACTGAGCGTTGAAGCGACCGGGGGGATCTCGTTCCAGGAGTTTCGCGAGCGGACCAGCGCCTGGCAGGACCCCGACCTGGCGAGGGCGATCCGCTTCGTCCTGGTGGAGTTCCTCACCGTGCTCGGCACCCTGACCGCCGAGATTCTCACGCCAGAGCTTCACGCCGAGCTTTTGAGAGTCACGCTGTTTGAAGGCGTCAACGGCACCAACGGAACGCCAGACGGTCCCACAAAAACCACAGGCACCGAACGCGGGGGCAATGGGTCATGACCAAGAACACGGCGATTGAACGCATCGAGACCGGGATTCCCAACCTCGATCTGATCCTGCACGGCGGCTTGCCCAAGGGTTCCGTGGTCGTCGTCAGCGGACCGCCGGGATCGGGAAAGACGATCCTCACCCAGCAGATCTGCTTTCACAATGCATCGCCCAGCCGCCGCGTCCTGTTCTTCAGCACGCTGTCGGAGCCGACCGCCAAGAGCCTGCGGTACCTGCAGCAGTTCGCCTTCTTCGATGCGAAGAAGATCGAAGGCAGCGTCACCTTCGTCGATCTCGGCGTGATCTTGCGCTCGCAAGGGCTCTCGTCGGTCTCCGCCCTCATCATGGAGCACATCAAGCGCGTCAAGCCGGCCATCGTCGTCATCGACAGCTTCAAGGTCTTCGACGATCTCGCCGGATCCAGGGAGGAGCTGCGCAAGTTCGGCTACGAGATCGCCGTCAACCTGATGGCCTGGGAAGCCACCGCTCTTCTTCTTGGCGAGTACGGCCCGGGCGACTATGAGACCAATCCCTTCTTCTCGATCGTCGATGGCGTGCTGGTTCTGGCCCAGCGCGAGTCACTGGGCGAGCAGCAGCGATTCATCAGGGCCGTCAAGCTGCGCGGAACGGACCACAGCCGCGACGAGCATCCCTTCGTCATCACCCGCACCGGGATCGAGATCTTCGCGCCGCGGGTGGCGCTGAAGCGCGAGGCGCGGCCGCACGCAGGGCCGGACCGGTGCAAGACCCGCATCGACAAGCTGGACGAGATCCTGGGGCCGGGCATTCCGTGGGGGTCCAGCCTGCTGGTCGGCGGCGTGGCCGGGACTGGCAAGACGGTCCTGTCGCTGGAGTTCATCTATCGTGGGGCCGAGGCCGGCGAGAAGGGGATCCTGTTCTCATTCGAGGAGAGCCAGGAACGCCTGCTGGCTGCCGGACACGGCCTGGGCTGGGACCTGGAACGCCAGATCAAGCGCGGCATGATCGAGATCGTCTTCATCCCCCAGCCCGACATCATGGTGGAGGCCCATCTGCGGATGATGCAGGAACGCATCATCGCCATGAAGGCCCAGCGGGTGGTCATCGATTCGGTATCGGTGTTCCTGCACAAGGTGACGGATCCCCAGATCAGCCGGGAGAGGATCTTTCACCTGTGCAGCATCGTCCAGAATGCCGGGGCGGTCGGCTTCTTTCCCACCGACATCCCGTATGGCTCGCAGAAGGTCAGTCGCTTTGGCGTCGAGGAGACCGTCGTTGACGGCGTGATCATCCTCAGCTCGACGGAAGAAGGTCAGGAACGCGAGCGATACATCGAGATCTACAAGCTCCGGAACACCGCTCACCTCAAGGGGCGGCACAACATGGTCATCGGGAAAGGTGGCGTCACGGTCTTCCCCCGATACATGGGCAACCTGGAAGGGGACGCGCCGCCGCCGGCGGTTGAGATCACCACGCGCCTGCACTCTGGCATTCCGGGTCTTGATCCGCTGATCGGCGGCGGGCTGCTCAAACGCAGCGTCACCCTGGTCTCGGGTAGCGCCGGCGTCGGCAAGACCATCATGGGACTGCAGTTCCTCCTCGAGGGCGCCAAGAAACGACAGCCCGGCCTGTACGTCACGCTGGAGGAAGGGCCCCAGCAACTGTTCGCCAGCGCCGAGGCCCTGGGGCTGCCTTTACAGGCCACCGTCGATTCCGGACTGATCCAGGTCCTGTACGTCTCTCGCGAGAACTTGCGCGCGGGTCAATTTCTGACGGTGCTCGCGGACCGACTGACGGCGCTCAAGGCCTCTCGCGTGGCGCTGGATGCCGCGACGCAGATGCTGACCGAGCACATGGCCACGGACGAGTTCCGTCACACGCTGTACAAGCTGTCGGTTCGTTTCAAGAACCTGGGTATCACCAGCCTGATGACCCTCGAGACCTCGTCCCTCTCTTCAACCGAGCACGTCACAGAGCTGGGACTGTCACCCATCGCCGACAACCTGATCATGCTTCGCTATAGCCAGGCCGGCGGACAGTTGACACCGACGCTGACCATTATCAAGACCCGGGGCAGCGACCACGATCATCGCACGCACGCCATCACCGTGGCCAAGGGTGGCATGTCTATTGGCACCACCACCAACGGCGCGCACGGGCCGGCCATTGTGGTCCCGCCGCGGAAGAAACGTCCGCCCATCGGTGAAAACAGGAAGACCAGATGACCTCCGGCGAAAAGGCTCATCAGCGGCTGGAGAGCCTGTACGAGATCAGCAAGCTGTTCGCGCGTTTTGAAAATGTCGAGCAGCCGTTCGATCCCGCCCTGAGCATCGTCGCCAAGACCCTGCCCCTGCGCAGCGCCATCCTGGTCGAGACAGGCGACGACCATTCCAAGATGATCGTCTGGGCTGCCGCCGGCCAGGATGAGGATCACCTGCAACCGGTGAAGGAACACGTGGGCGCCGCCTACGCCTACCTGGTGGGAGCGCGCTCGATCGGCTCCCTGAATCTGGAGGAGCAGATAGGCATGACGGTGTTGCCGCGGCAAGCGGAGGCCGAGGTCAATCTGGCCAACCGGTTCATCGTCATTCCGCTGGTCGTGGCCCAGCGTCGCCCCTTTGGTGTCCTTCAGTTCGAAGGGGCCGAGCCGCTGGACAAGACGGATCTGATCTTCGTCAATGCCATCGCCAACCAGCTGGCCATCGCCCTGGACCGCGACCGCGCCTGGCGGCGAGACATCAGCAGGCGCCAGCACGCCGAGGACGAACAAACCCACGCCGAAGCAAAAGGGGTTGTGGCCGAACGGGACCGCGACAACGCCGTGAGCAACAGTCAGAAATACAAGGCCCTGGCCGCCGAGAATTCCCTGCTGTACCAGCAGGCCCAGCAGGCGGTACACGCGCGCGAGCAGATCCTGGCGGTTGTTTCGCACGATCTCCGGAATCCCCTGGGCGCCATCCTGATGACCGCCGATGCTCTGTTGGCAAAGGGGGACACTCCCCTGCCGGCCGCCAGAATCAAGCGCTCCGCCGAACGCATGCTGCGTCTGATCGAAGACCTCCTTGATTTCGCCAGCATCGAAGCGGGGCATCTTTCCATCAGGCGCAAACCGCAGGATCCGGGCTGGCTGGCCCGCGAGACCGCCACCACCTTCGAAGGCGCCGTGCAAGGCAAGGGGCAGCTGTTGACGGTGGAGATCGCGCCCGCGCTGCCGATGATCTTCTGCGACCGGGATCGCATCCTTCAGGTCCTGTCCAATCTGGTCGGTAACGCGACCAAGGCCGCCGCCAAAGGGGGCCACATCGTCATCACGGTCAAGGCGCAGGCGCACGAGCTTTTGTTCGCCGTCGCTGATGACGGTCCGGGAATCAGCGAGGACGACGCCAAACACCTCTTCGAGCGCTACTGGCGCAGCCACCAGGTGGCGTACGAGGGAGCCGGGTTGGGTCTGGCCATCGCCAAGGGAATCATCAACGCGCACCGCGGCCGCATCTGGGCGGACAGCGTTCTCGGCCAGGGCGCGACCTTCTTCTTCACGATTCCAGCGCCCGATACCACCCTGGCCTGACCGGCGTTACCGCGTCTGGTGCCGACGACCGGCCCAGCGTCACCGATCGGTGCCCCTTGCGACGAGGGCGCGAGGCGGGCCGCCGGCGTCAGGCGAATCCGCTTGGCACGCGCCGTGAAGAGGCGAAGGAGGATGGTTGCGCCCCCATGACTGCCACCAAGTCTGCCAAGCTGAGCGTTCTGGTGATCGACGACGACGAGGAGATTCGGACCACGCTCCGGGACGTCCTGGAAGACAACGGTTTCACCGTCGACTGCGCCGTCAACGGACGCGTGGCGCTGGACATGTTGCTGCAGGGGGAATCCACGCCCACCCTGATTCTCCTGGACCTGACCATGCCGGAAATGGACGGATGGGTGTTCCGACAGGAACAGCAAAAAGTGCCGCGGCTGGCCCAGATACCGGTGGTCCTGTTTTCGGGGCACCTCGACGCAGGCCGGGCCGCCCTGTCCCTGAACGCGGCGGCCATCATGACCAAGCCGCTGCGCCTGGATGGCCTGGTGACGCTGATCGACCAGCTGGCCGGCCGCGGAAAACCAAATTGACGTTCACGTTCGAGGGGAACCACGGCCGAAAGAAGGCGACTCGACGCCCGATCGCCGCCCCAACCGGGAAAAACCTTACGCCGGATCCGGGATTTTCCCGATGGACGGCCTACCCCACGACGGTACCGTTGGCGATCATGCCTAATCAACAGATCGCCAGCACTGCCTTTGGCTCGCGAGGCCCTTTCAACCTTCGAGACTGCAAGCCAATGTCGTCCGCGGAGGAACAGCTCTGCGCGACCGAGTATCTGGCGACCGGGTCCCCAGCGCTGGCCGAGCGGCTCATCACCGCGAACATGCGGCTGGTGGTGACCATCGCCTTGACCTATCGGCGTGCCAACAGCGACCTGCACGACCTGATTCAGGAAGGGAACCTGGGCCTCATCCAGGCGGTCGAGCGGTACGACCCCACCCGCGGCGTCAAGCTCTGCTCGTATGCGGCCTGGTGGATCCGGGCGTACATCTTGAAGTTCATCCTCGGCAACTGGCGCCTGGTGAAAACGGGAACCACTCAGGCCCAGCGAAAACTGTTCTTCGGCCTGCGCCGCGAAAGAGACCGGCTCGAACGCACCGGCGCCGCGCTCGACACGAAGCAGCTGGCCGCGGTCTTGAACGTCAAGGAGAAGGACGTCCTGGCGATGCTACAGCGGTTCAACGCGTCCGAGGTCTCGATGGACGCGCCCAGGGCATCGCGAGAGTTCGAGACGACAACGCTGGGAGATTCGCTGGGGGCCTCGTCTTCGGTGAGACCCGACGTCCGCGTGGAGGGTGTCCAGTTCTCCCGGCGCGTACAGGACGCGATAAGAGCCTTCGGCGAGACCCTTGAAAAACGAGAATTGAGAATCTTTCAACAGCGCCTGATCAGCGACGAACCGCTGACACTGGCCCAGCTGGCCACCGGCTTCGGCGTCACGCGCGAGCGCACGCGCCAGCTGGAAGTGCGACTCGTTACTCGATTGCGCGTCTTCCTGAAGCAAGAGCTGGGCGATTCACTGCCAGGACGGGCGACACCCGCCCGCACGCGCGCGCCCCGAGCCATCCGGAACTGAGGCTGCCGAGCCAGTTCAAGCCGGGGCGTGTGGAACCTGAGGTTCCTGCGCCGCCTGCTGAAAATACTGGCGCACGTGCGCCACGATCTGCCGATCGGACGGATGGTCGACCGTCTCGATTCCCACCACGCGCGACTCGATCCGCGGATGATCCTTCTGAAGGTATCGCAGAAAATGCAGCTTTGTGACGGAAGGTCCCAGGATCAGGATCTGCTCCGTCTCACCCAGGGCCGCCGCCACGTCGCGAAAGAAATGGGCGCGATCGTCCGGATGATTGTGCGTCCGCGTCTT
>JAXDMH010000851.1:0-4910 GCA_034666225.1 Myxococcales bacterium | reverse complement strand
GCAGGGCCGCCGAGCCGCTGGTGGCAAGGCGCATGGCGCGCGCCGAGGTTCGCCAAGCGGCTTGTTCTTCGGCGGCGACGGCCCGGAAGGCCTCCATCAGCTTGGCGTAGATGGTCGGCACGGCCATGAAGACGGTGCTGCCCGCGAACAGCTCCCAGATGCGCGGGCCGTCGAACGGCGCAAAGCGTGTGGCGGCCCCGGCCCAGAGGGCCCCGAACAGCGCCACCACCACGCCGTGGGTGTGGTGCAGCGGCAAGACATGCAGCAGGCGATCATCGCGCCGCCAACCCCACGCCTGCTCCAGCGCGGTCAGCGTGGACGCCAGCGCGCCGTGGCTCATGGTGACGCCCTTGGGCTTGCCGGTGGTGCCGGAGGTAAACAGCATCAACGCCGGATCGCTGTCTTGAGGCGTCGCCGGTTGCGTGGCCGATGTCGCCGCCGGGCCAGTGGCCGTCGAGGCGGTGATCCACAGCGGTGGCGCGGGTGACGGCAACCCGCGCAGGCGGAAGGCGTGGTCCGCGGAGGCCCAAAGGCGCTCCGGCGCGGCGGTGGCGATGATGTGGCCCAGCTCGGCCGGCGGGTGCAACGGCGACAGCGGTACGGCGGTGCCGCCGGCCAGGAAGATCCCCAGCATGGTCTCGACGTAGGAGGCGCCCGGTCCGATCAAGAACCCGACGCGCGCGCCGCCCAGCGACGGCCGGCCGGCCCGCAGCGTATCGGCGATGGCGGCCGCGCCGGCGCGCAGCTGGGCATAGTGGACGGTGTGGATCGCCCCGTCGGCTGTTTCCTCGACGACGGCAGGGTCAGCGGGACGGCCGTGACCGAGAAATCTTTCCAGCAGCGTCGACAGGCGGCGCCTAGGAAGGCACTAGGATGCACCGTCTGGACAGTGTTCCTGCACCACGTCGACGACGGTGTCTATCCGCAGCGGCTTGTGCAGGACAAGGTTGGCCTGAACGGTCGCCGCCCGTTGCGGGCCCGCCGCCGTCATCACCACGACCGGGATCCCCGACAAGGTGGGATCGGTCAGCATGGTTTCACGGAAGGTCCATCCGTCCATGACCGGCATCATCAGGTCCAGCAGAATCAGGCAGGGCCTGGCCCCGGTGTGAAGGTAGCGCAGCGCCTCGGCGCCGTTTTCGACGCTGACGACGTCGTACCCTTCCAGCATCAAGGCGTCGCACAACGCCTCTCGAACGTCCGTGTCATCTTCGACGATCAAAATGTGTTCTGACATCTCGTTGACCTGCGTTGCCATGAAAGCCTCAGCCATTCTCTCGATGCAAGTTATTCTTTGATACTTCCGTCGACGAGGCGTCCGTCGAGATCTCTCCGGACTGACCCGCGCTGGCAGGCGCGACAGGGGGCTCGACCGGGAGCTCGACGGTGAAGCAGGCGCCCTGGCCGGGGTGGCTTTGCAGGGTCACGCTGCCGCCGTGGGCCTGGACGATGCGGCTGACGATCCAGAGGCCCAGGCCCATCCCGGGAGAGTTTGGCGAAGCGGCCCGTTCAAATTGGCCGAACACCCGCTCTTGATGTTCCGCGGCAATGCCCGGTCCTTCGTCTTTCACCATCAGGCGAATCCGGCCGGGCGCCAGCGGTTCGATGGAGACGGTGATCGGCGAGCCTTCGCCATATTTGACGGCGTTCGTCAGCAGGTTGGTCACCACCTGATCCAGGCGGCTGGGATCCCAGTGGCCCACCGCAGGACCCTCGACGCGCAACTGGATCTGGCTGGCCGCGCGCGACGTAGCGTCCTCCATCCGGGAGATCACCTCGCGCGTCACCTCGGCGAGATCCACCGTGGCCAGATCCAGCTGCATCTCTCGCGACGACAACCGGCTGACGTCCAGCAACCGATCCACCAGACGGGTCAGCTGGGTGGTCTGGCGTTCCGCCTTGGCCATGCGGTCCCGCAGGCCCTGGGGGCCAAGTTGAATCAGGCGGTCCTGGCTGGCGGCGCGCGACAGCGACGTCATCAGTATCGTCAGCGCGGACAGCGGCGTCCGCAGCTCGTGCGAGGCGATCGACATGAAGTTGTCTCTGATCTCGATGGCGGTTTGCGCCTCGGTGTAGGCGCGGGCGTTCTCGATGGCCAGCGACGCTCGTCGGGCGATCTCGTTCGCCAGGATCATCTCCTCCTGGCCATAACGCCGGCCCGACTCGGCGGTCACGAACGAAACGGCGCCGAACGGTTTCTTGGCCACGACCAGGGGAACAACCACCGCCGAGCGAAGCCCCAGCTCCAGGGCCATCTGCTGCTGTAGCGGATCGGGCGTGGCGGCCTTGATCATCGCTTCGGTGATCTCGGGCAACAGCTCGGGGGTGCCGGAGCGGAGCACGCGAAAGGTCATGGAATGTTCGTTGGGCGGCCAGCGCCGCCGCCATTCTCTGGCCAGCTCCAGCTTCGCCGGATTGCTGTGGGCCACCGCCAGCTGGCGAAGGCTGCCGTCGGGGGCCAGCACCTCGACGCTGGCCCAGTCGGCAATCTTGGGGACGGCCAGGCTGGCCACCTGCTTCAGCGTCTCCTCGTAATCCAGGGACGATCCCAAAGTGGCGCTGGCCTCGGCCAGGAATCGCCACGCCCGTTCCGTGCGCCGCTGTTCGGTGAACTCGCGAAAAATGCTGACGGCAAATTCGATCTTGCCCGCGGCGTCGACGACCGGGGCCGCCGACACGTACGACCAGCGCTCGTCGCCGCTGCGTTTCTGCTTGAACATGATCGCCGTGCTGGACGCCAGTCCCTGGAAGGCCAGCCGACCGGGCAATTGACCGAGGGGAAACGGCGTGCCGTCTTCGCGGGTCATCTCGAACCGGGTCAAGATCTCTTCCCGGGGCGTGCTCATCATCTCGCGGGCCGATTCGAACCCGCACAGGTGAGCGGCGGCTTCGTTGACGAAGACGAATCGCCCTTCAGCGTCCTGCACCGTCACGCCCTCGGCGATGCTTCGCAAGATGAGGTCCAGTTCATCGCGCGAGCGGCGGGTTTCGCGCTCGTACTGCTCGGCGCGCAGACGGGCCAGGTGGTCCTCGGAGGCCCGACGCGCGTCATCTTCCCCCTTGCGACGTTCGGTCAGGTCGCGGGTGATCTTGGCGTAACCCTGCAGGATGCGTCGCTGGTCGAACAGCGCCGTGACGACCACGCTGGCCCAGAAGGTGGTTCCGTCTTTCCGGACCCGCCAGCCTTCCTCCTGATAACGGCCCTCCGCCCGCGCCTGCGCCAAGATCTTCTGGGGCCGCCCCGCCAGCCGATCCGCGTCGGTGAAGAAGCACGCATAAGGCTGGCCGATGATCTCCTGGGGCCGGTATCCCTTGATGCGCTCTGCGCCCGAGTTCCAGGTGGTGATCAGACCGGCGGGATCGACGACGTAGATGGCGTAATCGACCACCTGCTCAACCAGCAGATCGAACAGCGACCTCGCCTCGGTCGATTCCGTGGCGGTGTTGGGCAGAAGACCCTCTGCGCGATCAGGAGAACTCATCGTCGGAAGACCCGACACTAACAATACATCGTTCATCGCCAGCGCGGTTTGATGGCCCCACCGCGAAAAATCGGGTGGGTTCCTGACCCAATCTCCTAGAAGCCAAAGCGTTGGGCGTCAGATCGATTGCAGCCCCACAGACGCACGGCTGCGCCGGGCGTGGTCGAGCTGAGCGGAATGTCCAGGCACAGGTTGCTGCCGTCCAGGCGAATCTGGCTGCCGCCGCTGATCGGTTCGGTCACCCAGGCCTGGCCGGCGCTGCGGTCGCAGGTGGCTTGCACGACAGGCTGGCCAAGGCCGGGATTGTCGGAAGGGACCGCCAGGCACAGCCCGGTCGACCCGCGTCGGATCTGGACGGTGCCGTTCAGGTTGTCGTTGAGCTGCCAGGTCTGGCCGCTGGAATCGTCGCAGGGCCACAGCCGCAGCGGCAGGGACGAGGTCAGCGACGCGTCGGGGGCATCCAGGCACAGCATGGCGTTGTAGTTGCGCAGATGCGGCGACAGCGGCACGAAGGTCTGTCCGTCACCGTCGCTGGTGTGGCACGGGCTGAGGTGGACCGCGGGTCCGGTCGGGTCGGCCGGAATCGGAGGGGTCACGTCAACGCAAAGTCCGGTTGTCGTGGTGCGAAGTTGAAGCCCCCCGGCCGCCGCCGCCAGCGTGAACCGTTGCGCCGCGCCGCCGTCGCAGACGTCTTGCTGGACCGCGCCGCCCGCGCTGTCGTCCGACACGGCGATACACAGGGCGGTGCCGTTTCGTCGCAATTCCCACTGCCCGTCGCCGTGGTCGTTCGCTTGCCAGTTGGCTTGCCAGATCTGGGCGCCGGTTCCGTTGCAATCGGTGACGTCCAGAGGCGCGCCGGCGACGTCGGCGCCTCCCAGGACGTTCAGGCACAGGTGGGCGCTGGGGTTCTTGAGACTGATGACCTGACCGTCGGTCAGCGTGCGCGCTGCTGTCTGACCTTGCGAGCGCAGCCCATAGACGGAGATGACCTTCGAAAAAGACGCCACGTACACCTTGCCGTTGGCCACCAAAGGGGGATTGAACTTGGCCAGGGTGGTCAGGTCGTCCGCCGGGTTGGTGCTTTCCCACAGCAGGCGCAGCGTCTCGGCGTCGAAGGCGCGCAGGATGCCCGGGACGGTGCCTCTGTTGGCGTCGCCCGCTTTGGAGGCGGTCGCCCACAGCACGGCTGTTCCGGGGCTGGCGCCGTTCGCCGAGAGGGTCATCATTCCCCCGGGCATTCCCTGGGGCAAAAGCGGCGCGCTGACCGCGAAGGCGGGGGTGGCAAAGCGCTGCAGGCGGCCGTCGAACCGATAGGCGCGCAGAAAATCGTTCTCGCCCCAGACGTAAAGGGCGATTCCTGCCGGGCCGTTCCAGATGACGCTGCTGCCGTGAAGGTGGTGGGTTGTGTTTGGCCGGGGCGTCGTATCG
>JAXDMH010000850.1:0-2605 GCA_034666225.1 Myxococcales bacterium | reverse complement strand
CTACAAGCGCGGGACCGTCGTCGACGTGGCCTATGGCGCCGGACAGGACGGTCTGTTCACCTCCAGTTACGCCCAGCCGGTGTCACGCATCCGCTGGGAGATCACCGAAGACACGCTGAACGCCCGTCTCTCCTACGAACGCATCGCCGGCACCGACGGCAAGGGGAACAAGTACGACGGCGTGCAGGCCATGCCGGCAGGCACGGCGGCCGCCAAGCCGGCCAACGACGGTCAAGTGGTGGCCAGCTACAAGATCCAGAGCCACTTTGACATCAAGCGGGACTACAACCCGCAGACCGGCGAGCAGCTGAACGTCGTCAACGAGAACACCACCGACCGCCCCTGGTACAGCCGCGAATACTTCCGCGTCGACTGGTCCCAGAATCTGGTCACCACCGCCTATGACTATGACACGCTGTCGCTGATCGGCGTGATCGGCGCGGTGAAGTACGAGCCGTTCGCTTACACCGTGCTGGATCCGGAGAACCCGGACGCGCCGCACTTCAGCCCCGGCGAAGGCTATTTCGACGTCACCAACAAGGTCTATGCGACGCCCCAGCAGATCGATCTGGCGGCCTTCGGCGGCGCGGGAACCATCCCGGCCTGCATGCTGCCTGTGGGGTATGTCTCGGGCGGCGGCTATCCGTGGGCCAACTGCAACCCCACCGAGCTGACCATCCGCGAATCGTACCGTCTGGTGACCGACACCGATTACGAGCCGATGGATTTCGACGGCGTGCGCTTTCAAGCGCTGGGCGCCTTCAACTTTGATTACCGCCGCGGCTATGCCCGCAACTATGGCCTGCTGGATCAAGAGTGGAGCCGGTTCATCGCCCGGTACAACATCTGGCAGCAGAGTCACTTTTACA
Organism: Myxococcales bacterium; assembly: GCA_034666225.1. Classification (GTDB taxonomy): domain Bacteria; phylum Myxococcota_A; class Polyangia; order Fen-1088; family Fen-1088; genus DATKEU01. Next base: position 1,736 of record JAXDMH010000850.1, on the reverse strand, counting down.
CCGCCGACAAGGACAAGAAGCCGACGGTGCCTCTGGCCTGCGCCACCAAGGCCACCACCGAGGACGCCACCGGCGATCCCAGCGCCGATCCCAACCGCGACAGCGACGGTGACGGCACCGCCGACGAGTGCGCCGCCGCCGGGGCCGGCTCGCGCTGCGACGTCTTCAACCAAAAATGCACCCTGCCCTATCGCGAGCGCAAGGTGAGAACCATCCCCTGGTACATCGCCGGCGACACGACCCTGTTCGAGGCCACCAACTGGGCGGCGCTGGAATGGGACCTGGCGATGAAGACGGCGGTGCAGACCGCGCGCCTGGTGGAATGCCGCAAGACCAAGACCGCGGACTGCGATCAGACGTTCCCGATGTGGAAGGGCCAGCAGGACGACAACGACGAAGCGGTGCGTATCGCCCGCGCCGTCGACGCCTGCCGCCGCACGACAAGCTGGACCAATGATGCCTGCAACACGACCGCCCGCATGCAGGCGGCCGCGGTGGCCACCGAGCGCGGCGCCACCGGCGACGTCAGCACGCTGGCCATCGGCGAGATCGCCGCCATGCCGCCGGTCGTCGTCCTTTGCCACAACCCGGTGGTCGCCGCCGATCACCCGGCGTGCGGCAAGGCCGGTCTGGAGGTTCGCACCGGCGACATCCGTTACAACACCGTCCTCAACATCCCCAAGCCGCAGGCGCCCGCCTTCTGGGGAATCATGGTCGACGGCGACGATCCGCTGACCGGCGAGAAGGTCGTCGGCTCGATCAACCTGTGGACGGCGACCACCGATTCGGCGGCGCAGCAGCTGGTCGACATGGTCCGCTATATCAACGGCGAGATCTCCACGGATCAGATCACCAACGGTTCGTACGTCCAGAACTGGGCCGGCGCCGCCAAGCTGGGCGCCAGCCAGGGTCTGCCCACCATGTCGCGCGCCGAGGTGAACCAGCGCCTGGCCGCCACCACCACCCTGGACGGCAAGACCTTTGCCGCGCTGGCTGCCGTCACGCCGTCCGCCGAGGTGCGCGCCGCCCTGGACGCCGCCAAGTTGCAAGCCGCCGACGTGCAGGTGCGCAACGACGTGCCGTCGCCGGGCCTGCTGAAGGTGCAGGCGACGCTGAACCTGGCCCGCGGGACCAACGTCGAGAGCCAGCTGATCAACCCGGCCATGTTGCAGCTGGCGGGCATGCCGGCCAACGTGCCCTTGCAAGGAGCGACCGGGAACTTGGCGTCACCTCTCGGGCTCAGCAACCCGATGACCTGGACCCGCATCCGCCAGATGCGCGAAAACGCCCTGGCGGCGCGCGGCGCCTGCCTGATTGACGAGGCGCCGGAGCCGTCGTCGATGACCGGTCTGGCCAACATCCTGGCCAAGAAGTTCCCGGCCGCGCAGGGCGAGAGCCCGGCTGCCCAGCAGACGCGTTACCAGCAGATGTTCCATTACATCCAGCAGCGCTATCAGTACGCGGTCATCGCGCACGAGATGGGGCACTCGATCGGGTTGCGCCACAACTTTGTCAGCAGCGCGGCGTCGCTGTTCTACCGGCCGCAGTACTGGCAGCTGCGCACCAAGAACGGTCAGGTCAAGGCCCCCTGCACCGACGCCGTCGACGACGGCGCCAGCTGCGTGGGCCCGCGCTATTGGGATCCGGTCACCGACGAGGAACAGTCGCAGCTGATGTGGATGTGGATGCAGTCGACGGTCATGGAGTATCCCGGCGAAACGTCGCAGGACATGATC
>JAXDMH010000849.1:0-7626 GCA_034666225.1 Myxococcales bacterium | reverse complement strand
ACACCGAACGGCGCGCGCGCCTTATGGGTTTGCTTGGAGTTGCGACGTACTGCGCGCCTGCGAACTGCGCGCGGCAGGGAACCCCACACCTGCCGCCGCCGCAATGACTACGTTCACGGCGCCCCTGGACCGTCCGTCAGTCCGGACCCCGAGCCGGTGGCCGGGGAAGAACGGAAGGACACAAGTGGTGTACCGACTGCTCACCGGGATTTTGCGCCGATTTCGACGGTTCGGTGAGCAGTCGGTACACCACTTGTGTCCTTCTGTTATTCCCTGTGATGCCCTCAGGCGCAGTGAACGTAGTCATCAGGAAGGGCGGGAGCGGTGGGGTTCCCTGCCGCGCGCAGTTCGCAGGCGCGCAGTACGTCCTCGCTCCAAGCAAACCCATAAGGCGCGCGCGCCGTTCGGTGTTTGAGCACGGGAGGGAACCCCATCCCTGCCGCCCCTCGACGGAGCGAATGGGGCCCCGCCTCACGTACAGCCGCCGTTTGCTGTCTCTACAACCGCCCGGTGCGGTCCGTTTATCCCGCAGCAACCGGAGGCGGCGCCAGCACGTAATCGCGGAAGGCGCCCGGGTCGCCGGTCTTGCCGTCGATGGCTGCCAGCGCGATGTTGTACATCTCGCGCGCCGTCACGTAGTGCAGGCGCCAGTTCTGGCCGTCGTTGTACCGGGTGGTCAGCTCGCGGTGCAGGGCGCGGCCTTCGTCGCCCAGCAATGACGCCGCCTGTTTTTCCGGCGCGCCGTGGGTGTGCACCTTGACGAAGACCCACTCTGGACGGCCCACCACGCCGATCCCCTGCGCCACCCAGGTCTTGATTCGCGCCGGCGTGGCCGGATCGCCGGCGCGTACGTCGGCGTTCTCGATGCGCACGCGGGGGAGGCGTCGACCGCCCCCGTCGCGCAACGCCGGGGCCAGCGGACCCTCGATGATCAGGATGCGATCGTCGCGCCGGCCGCCCGGTCCGACCTTGGCCGGCGTTCCCTGTTCGTAGGCGCGGCGGCGGGCCAGATCGCCCTCCGGCCAGTAGATCCGGTTGACGATCCCCGGCTGGCATTCGTCGGGGGCCGACGGAAAAGTAAAGTCGGCGTAGCAGCCGGTTTCAAACAGCAGCGGGAGCTCCTCGGCCACGCCGCACCAGCGGCCGTCGCGGCGCGCGTTTGCCAGGCACCAGTTGCCGTGGATGAACCCATAGCGCAGCTTGCCCGACGGATCGCGCGACAGGTGACCGTGCCGGGCCAGATCGCCGAGATAGCGCACGATGTCGGCGCGCAGTTTTTCGGCGGTGTCGCCGTCGTGGTGCAGGTGCAGCTCGACCTCGCCGAATCCACGCCGGGCCAGATCGGCCAGTGGCTCCAGAAATGCCGGCGTGTATTGCTCGCCGGGGAAAAAGAAGGAATGGCGCGGCGGCCGTCCGTCGGCGTCGCGAAATTCCTGGGCCATCGCCGGATACCCTTTTTGCCAGGCGGCCACGCGGGCCAGGCCGGTGGTCATCGCGGCCGAGGTGTCGGCGGGCAGCTTCCACAGCGGTTCATAATGGTCGCAGAAGGCAAACAGGAGGTGCCGGGGCCCCGCTGCCGGCGTGCGCCAATTCGCCACCTTTGACTGCGCATAAAAGCGGGCGAAACCGGGCAGCCAGGTGTGCAGATTCTTCTTTTTCAGCGCCGAAAGGATGGGCGATATTACGTCACACCGTCGGGCGGCCGTCAGGAATTTTACAAACCTTCTCCGTCGGCCCCACAGGCGGCGATTCTCGGATTGCGGCGCGGGCTTTGCCGTGTAATGTCTGCGGCATGCGAATTCTCCCTCCTCGCCTCATTTTTGGCCCGGCGCTGCTGCTGGCCGCCGGTCTTTCTATTGCGGCGTGCAACAAGACCACCAAGACAACGCCGACCCAAGGCAACGCGGATCTGTCCCAGGCGGTCGCAAAGGTTGACGACGTGATCATCAGCGTGGGCGACGTGCAGGAACGGATCAACAAGCAGTCGCCCTTTATCCGTTCGCGCTACACCACCAACGACAAGAAGAAAGAATTCTTGGACAACCTCATCCGCTTTGAAGTCATGGCCAAGGAGGCGCAGAAGCGCGGCTATGACTCCGATCCGGAGGTGGTGCGGGTGATGAAGCAGCAGATGATCTCAAAGTTCCTGCAGAAGGACTTTGAATCCAAGCTGAAGGTCGAGGACGTTCCCGAACCCGACGTCGAGAAGTACTACAACAGCCATCCCGACGAGTTCAATCAGAAGGACCAGGTGCGCGTCAGCCAGATTCTGGTCAAGGACAAGGTCAAGGCCGACAAGGCGTACGCCGAATTGAAGGCGCTGCCCAAGACGCCGGTCGGCGTCGACCAGAAGCCGTTTCGCGATCTGGTCACCAAGTACTCTGAAGACGAAGATTCAAAATCGCGCGGCGGCGACCTGCTGTTCATGGACAAGGATTCGCCGCAGTTCCCCAGGCCTGTCGTCGAGGCGGCCTTCGCCCTGAAAGAGGTGGGGGACGTCTCGCCGCCCATCAAGAGCGACAAGGGCTATCACCTCTTGAAGCTGACCCAGAAACGCCCGGGGTTCTCTCGCCCGCTGGCCGAGGTGAAGCGGCAGATCCAGCAGCGGCTGTTCCGCGACATTCGCACCAAGGCGCTGGATGATTTTTACGCCGAGATGAAGAAGAAGACCAAGGTCGAGGTGTTCGAAGCCAACCTGGGCAAGGTGGTCATCGACACCGCGGGCACCGAAGGCAGTCCGGGCGGTATGCCGGGGGGAATGCCTGGCATGCCCCACGGTCCCGGCGGCATGACCTCGCCAAGGCCGATGGCCGGACCGATGCCGCCGTCGGTGCCTTCGACGCCGCGGCCGACGCCGCTGCCGTCGCCGAAGCCATGATGAGGACGCGCATCCTGCGCCGGCCGGCTGGGCCGGCGGCGTCGTGGCCGTTGCTGGCGCTGGTGGCGCTGGCGCTTTCGGCCGGCGTCGCGCAGGGGCGGGTGGTGGAAAAAGTCGCCGCGGTGGTGGGCGACAGCGTGATCCTGGGCAGCGAGGTCGAGGAGAAAGCGGCCCCGCTGCTGGCCGAGGCCACGCAGATCACCGACCCGGGCAAGCGCAACGCCCGGGCCAGCGCCTTGCGCCACGAGGTGCTGGAGCGCCTCATCGACGACGAGCTGATCCTGCAGCAGGCCGGCGAGCTGAAGCTGACCATCAGCAACGAGCAGATCGATTCGTCGATCGAGGAGATCAAACGCCAGAACAGCATCGACGACAAGCAGCTGCGCGAGGCGCTGAAGGGGCAAGGGATGTCCATGGCGACCTACCGCGCCGATATCAAGCGCCAGCTGTTGCGATTCCGGGTCATCAACATCGCCGTCGGTTCGCGCGTCAGCGTCTCGGACGAGGACATCAAGACCTATTACGAACGCCACATGAAGACCGGATCGAACACGCAGGTCCGGGCCAGCCACATCTTTGTCTCCATCCCCGAAGGCGCCGACGCCGCCGCGGTGGCCGAAAAACAGGCCCAGGCCCAGCGCGTGCTGGAGCGTGCGCGCAAGGGCGAAGACTTCGCCAAGCTGGCCCGCGAGCTGTCGGACGATCCCGCCACGCGCGGCGAGGGCGGCGACCTGGGCTTTTTCGGCAAGGACATGCTGCCCAAGCCCATCGAAGAGATGGTCTTCGCCATGAACGTCGGCGACATTCGCGGCCCGGTGCGCGCCGACCGCGGCTTTCACGTGATCAAGCTGGTCGATCGCCGCATCAAAGAGGCCAAGCCCCTGGAAGAAGTCAAAGACGACATCCGCATGCAGCTCCGTCAAAAAGAGATGGAGCGCCAGACCAAGACGTACCTGGCCGAGCTGCGCAAGAAGACGCTGGTCGACATTCGTTACTAGTGCCTCGTCCGGCCCGTACTGCTCACGTCTGGCTTGGTCTTTCGCGCGCTGGCGTCGTTGCTCGTCGGCTACATAGCTTCGGCTATGTGCCCTCCTCGCGCCTAGCCATCGCGCGAAATCCACGGCGCCAGCCGTGATCACTACGGGCCGGACGAGGCACTAGGCTGGCGGCGGGCGCTATGGTCGCGCGCCCGTCACCGTGACGAAGCTGGTGAAGATCTGGTTGAAAGACAGGTCGTACAGAGTCAGCGCAAAACGATCGGGGAGACCGTTCGGCGGATCGCAGGCGTTGGCGGTCAACAGCTTCACGGAATAGTGGCGGCTGTCGCCGTCGACCACGGTTCCAGGAGAGTCTTGGGGGAGCAGGTTGACACAGCGTCGCAGCGTATCGCCGGAGGCCGCCAGGGCGTACTGGCGCTGGGGATCGTCGCTGTACACGTCGATCACCAGATCGGCGGCGCCGCCTGATAGATCGACGGTCGGCTGGGAGGCCATCGCCAGCGCCAAAGGTTTGGTTCGGCTGCTGCAAGGATGCATGCCGGCCAGGGCCCGGCGATTGGACCAGGCCGAGGCCAGCAAGAACGGATAGTCCGTCGAGGCGACCGGATTGTTGACGCACACGTCGGCGTTTTCATCGGCGAATGGCGCGATGGCCCAGCTCTCTTGATCGAACCCGCGCCAGCCGGGCCTGGTCAGGGGGAAGGGGTCAACGGCCATCTCTATCAATTCGTGGGTCAACGTCTCTGACCGAAGATCCATGGGCGTGGTCCAGTCGGAGGACGAGGCGCAATCGTTCACCACCGCGTAGGCGATCTCGCGCGAATCGATGCTGATCGCCCCGTGATAGCCGAACTCGTCCTGGCAGGGATTTTCGGGAACCGGGGCGTCGCGCGGCGGGAAGAACACAAAAGCCCGCTCGTCGGTTTGCAGGCCCAGGGGCCCGGCTTGTTCGATCAGCCATGCGTCGAACTGCGCTTGCCCAGCGATGAAGGGGAACGACGGCAGCACCACGCTTCGTTCGAAGGTGGCGTCTCCCACCCCGTACTCCGACACCGCCTCCCTCCAGAAAGAGGTGCAGCCGTAAGATTGCAGGAGGGCCTCCGTGGGCTGGCGCAGCGGATCGTCTCCAAAGAAGACCGCCACCAGGTGGGGATTTTGAAAGACCGGTCCCCCTTGGTTCAACAAAAGGGGCAGGTGGTGCGAGGAAAAGAAGGCATCCCGGTGTGGATCGGACGGGGGCGCCGGCAGCTGGCTGGGCGGTTGCGGCGCGCCGCAACGGGTGACGACGTTCACCGTGATCTGATTCGACGGTGCGGCGTCGCAGGCAGCGACCAGGCAGGCAAGCGCCACAAGCCACGTTCCACGTTTCAGCGCCACGACTGTCTCAGCGATAACGCGAGGCCAGGGTCGGCGTGGTGGCCACGGCCAGCACCGCGCGTTGCGCCTCGTCGACCCGCTGCAAGGCAGCGGCGTCTTCCAGCGCCGGGACGCACACCACCTCGCCGCTGGCCAGCGCGGCCAGCGAGGCGCGCGCGACATCGTCGGGGCTCATCCGGGGCGGCATCTTGCTGGTGTCAAAGCCTTGCACCTCGTGAAATTCGGTCTTCACGATCCCGGGCAGGCAGACCTGGACGCGCACCTTGGTGGCCGTCAGCTCGCTGGCCAGAATCTGGGTGAAGGTCAGCATGAACGACTTGGCGGCCGCGTAAACCACCCGCTGGGGCATGAAGCTGCCGGGCGGAACCGAGCCGGAAAGCGCCAGCAGCGAAGCGACGTTGATGATCCCGCCAGCGTCGCGCTGGATCATCGCGGGCAGCGCCGCGCGCGACAGTTGCACGATGGAACGAATGTGCACGGAGATCAGCTGGTCGGCGATCTTGGGATCAAGCTCGGCAAAGCGACGGTAGCCGCCGAAGCCGGCGTTGTTGATGATCAGATCCAGCGGCGCCGCCGCCGCGCGGGCGGCGACGGCATCCACCCCGGCCGTCGTCGCCAGATCGGCCACCAGCACCTGAACGTCGACCTTGTGTTCGGCGTGAAGACGCTGCGCCAGCGCCTCCAGCCGGTCTTGTCGACGGGCCACGACGATCAGGTCGTGATCGGCGCGGGCCAGCTGCTCGGCGAACGATTGACCGATGCCGGCGGAGGCGCCGGTGACCAGAGCGATGGGGCGCGACATGACGGCAGATTACTCCAATGTCTGGTGGCGTTCGACGGATGAGATGGACCTGGCATCTACCAGGGGAGCTGGTGGACGACCCGACTTTAGGCGTGATAGGAAAATCGCAGGAGGGGGGGGCATGGAGACGTCTTCTGATAACCAGACGCTCGTCAGTGCAGACCGCCCCTTTTTTACGGTCAGAGAGAGCCTCGACGACATCAGGTCATTTTCGTCGGTAAGCTTTGCGCGCGGCGATCTTTCCATCGGGCGCTACCGGAGAGATAGGCCGGGGCTCGGCGTCTCAACACCCAATCCGATTTCGTCGATGGTCATGGCCGTTGTGATCCTCCGGCCGCGCCCGGCGCACGTGGGGTGGCACGATGATCGCCTTGTTGAGGTGCCGGCGCTGGGAGCCGGCGCGCTCAACTGCCTGGATCTTAGAGAAGCGTGGACGATGGACCTGTCACAGCCATTTGACTCGTTCCATGCATTCATTCCTCTGACGGCCTTTGACGAAGTCACCGTCGAGATGAAGCGCTCAAGAATCGAACGGTTGCATTGTCCCATCGGCGTCGAACACACCGATGAAACAATGCTCAACCTCGCGCGGGCGCTCAATCCGGTGCTGGCGAGACCGGAGTACGCAACGGCACTTTTTACCGATCACGTCTTCCTGGCAATGGTCGCTCATCTCGCCGGGACCTATGGCGGCCTTCACAGGGCTGACTGCGAGGCGTATGGCGCGCCGAAAGGCCGAATGCTCACCCCTCTCCAGGAGCGCCGCGTGACCAGCCGACTCCTCGACGACCTGGCCAGCGACACGAACCTGTCCGACCTGGCCGCGCTGTGTGGACTGTCCCGTAGTCACTTCATCCGTGCGTTCAAACAGATCACTGGGCTGCCGCCCCACCGCTGGCTGCTGATGGAACGAGTGAAGCGCGCCAAAGGATTGCTCCGGGGGACGAAGCTGCCGATCGCCGAGATTGCGGTGGCCTGCGGGTTCGCCGACCAGAGCCACCTCACGCGCGTGTTCTCCAAGGCCTTCCGCATCAGCCCCGCGGCGTGGCGACGGCAGTGGAGAGGCTGAACCCGCGATTCATGGCTACCGATCTCTGAGCGCCTTCGCCTGAGGCTGACCTACAAGAAGCGCTGAACGAACGCCAGCGCCGTGTCCGCCACCTCGCGCCAGCCACCGTCGATCGTCAGTGAATGGCCGCGGTTCTTCGCCTCGGTGATCTCGGTGACGGCGCTGTTGTGCTTCTGCTGCTGCTTGAACGACGCGTTCGCGATCGCCCACGGCACCGTGTTGTCCTTCTCGCCCGAGATGAAGAGCAGTGGGCCACGCTCCGGGTTCTCCGCGTCGACTTTGGCTTCGGTCCAGGGATTGAGATTCGCGGCGGCGGCCTGGAACAGCGGCACGCCGGACGCTGGCACGGCGAACGTCGCGTATAGCTCTTTCGCTTCCTCCTCGCTCACAGCGTTGGCGAAGGCGAACCGAAACTGCTCGAACGTCAGCGGCACGGCACGCTTCCGATTGGCCGGATTGTGCAGGACCGGCCAGGCCGACTTCAGTGACGAGATCGGTAGCG
>JAXDMH010000848.1:0-3206 GCA_034666225.1 Myxococcales bacterium | reverse complement strand
ACCCATAAGGCGCGCGCGCCGTTCGGTGTTTGAGCGCGGGAGGGAACCCCACCCCTGCCGCCCCCACCACGGAGCGAATGGAGCCCCGCCTCACGTCCAGCCGCCCCCCACCATCTCTACAACCGCCCCGGTGCGCTCTCTCTATCGCGACACGATCGCCAGCGATTCGACGTGCGCCGTGTGCGGCAGCATGTCGTAAGGCGTGACGGCGTCGACGCGGTAACCGGATTCACCGTCGACCAGCGTCGCCAGGTCGCGGGCCAGGGTGTCGGGGGCGCAGCTGAGATAGGCGACCAGGCGCGGGGCGAGGCGGCGCACTTCAGCGAGCACCGCCGGTGCGCAGCCGCGGCGGGGCGGGTTCAGGATGACGGCGTCGGCGCGATCGACGGCGCGCAGACCGGCGGCGGCGTCGGCGGTGATGAAGCGGACGTTCGTATGGGAGGCGGTGTCCTCACTGACGGCTGCGCTGGCGTCGGCGATGGCGGTGGCGTTGGCTTCGATGCCCAGCACCTCGCGCGCGTGCGGGGCAACGGTCAGGGCGATGGCGCCCACGCCGCAGTACGCGTCGATCAGTCGATCGATGGGAGCCGCAGCGGCGACGGCGCGCACGGCTTCTGCGAGGTGGGCGTAGGCCAGCGCGGCGACGCCGCGGTTGGCCTGCAGGAAGGCGCGCGACGAAACACGCAGGTGAGCCGGGCCGATCTGCTCGGACAGCGTAGCCACGCCTGACAGCGTGACGTCCTCGTCGCCGTAGATGACGTTGCCGCGCGTCGGGTTGACGTTCTGGACCACGCCGGCGACGGCCGGACAGCGGGTCCGCAGGGCCTCGGCGACGGCGGCGCCTGCCGCCCACGATGGCCGGGCGGTGACCAGCGTGACCAGGACCTGGCCGCGGTGGTTGGCGCGCAGCACCGCATAGCGAAGATCGCCGGTCTGCAAGCGCTCGTCGTAAGGGACCACACCCGCGGTGACGAGCGCCTCGCGCAGGCCGCTGGTCACTTCGTCCAGCGGCGGCTCGACGATGCGGCAGCCGGCCAGATCGACGACGTCGTGCGAACGCGGGGCGAAGGCGCCCAGCACCAGCGTGCCGTCGGCGCCGCGGGCGCAGACCAGCTTGGCGTTGTTGCGATAGCCCAGCGTCTGCGGCGACGGCACGCAGGCGTTCACGACCACGCCGGCCAACGCCGGGTAGGCGGTCAGCGCGCTTTTCACCTGCGCTTCCTTCCAGGTGCGCTGCGCCGCCAGATCCCAGTGCTGCAACACGCAGCCGCCGCAAGGACCGAAGGCCGCGCAGACCGGCGTGCGCCGCGCCGGCGCTGTCGTTTCAACCGACAACAGATCGCCCCACGCTTGCGGGCGGTGGGGCGACACGTGGTTCACCGCGGCCGTCACCACCTCGCCGGGCAGGGCGCCGCGTACGTGGATCGTCGCTGCGGCGTCGCCGGCGCGGCAAACTCCGGCGCCGTCCTCGTCGATGTCGACGCACGTCAAGGTGAGGCGCTCGCCGGGGCGCATGTCGGCTTAGGGCGGGGCGGGCGTGGCGCCCAGGGCGGCGGCCAGCTTGGGCAGCGAGACGTCGTACCGATAGGGGATCGAGCGGTGGCCGTCGTCGAACTCCTGGTGCTCGAAGGCGATGCCCAGCTCTTTCAGCCGCCGGGTCAGCACGCGCGCCCCGAGATCCAGGCTGAACTCGTCGCGCGTCCCCGCGTCGATGAAGAGCAGCTTCAACTTCGCCAGCGCGGTGGCGTGCGTGGTCACCTTCACCATCTCCGTCGGGTCCCACGCCTTCCAGCGCCGCCACACTGCTTCGTCGAGCTCGCCCGTCTCCAGATCGAAGGGCAGGGCGATGCCGGCAGGGCGGTTGGCGTCGGGCGAATAACAGGCGCCCATGGCCAGCATCATGATGGTGACGACGTCGTCGTTGCTCTTGCTGACCGTGCCGGCAAAATGCGCCAGGAAGCCCTCCACGCCGCCGTGCTTGCGCAGCGTGCGCACCGTCTTGCCGATGTCGGGGATGACGGCCAGTTCAAAGTAGGCGTCGCCGGAGTGACAGGCCACCGCGGCGAACAGCGTCGGGTGGCGCATGCCCAGCACCAGGGCGCCGTAACCGCCCGACGATTTTCCGCCGACGCCGCGGGTCTCACGGCCGGCCCGGGTGCGAAATCGCCGGTCGATGTGCGGGATCAGCTCGCGCACCAGGTGGGTTTCGTAGCGGCCGGTGGCGGGAGAATCCAGATATTGGCTACCGCCCAGGCGCGTGAAGCAGTCGGGCGCCACCAGGATGACCTCGCCCATCGCACCCGACGTGGTCAGGCGATCCAGCCGGTCGCCGATGCCTGGCTGCCAGGGGCTGCCCTGAAACAGCATCTCGCCGGTGCCGGTGAATCCGGACAGCCAGTAGATCACCGGATAGCGACGGTCGGGGGCGCGGTCATACGAGGGCGGCAACCAGACGGCCACGCGCCGGGCGGTCGGGTCGCCCAGGGCGTTGCCGCGCAGAACTTCGCTGTCGACAATCTCCACCACCATGCGGCCGGACATGCGTCGGTTATGGCATAGTCGCGGCCACGGATGCGAGAGCGACACTGGTTGGGTTTGTTGTCCCTGGCCGGGTGCCTGATGCTGGCAGCCGGACCCGTTGCGCGCGGGGCCGGCGCGGCCCCGGGGCGGCGGTCGGTGACGCCGCCGCAGCTTGACGTCAAGTCATGGCAACTGGCCAACGGCCTGAAGGTGCTGTTCCTGGCCAACCACCAGGCGCCCATCGCCACCGTCCAGGTTTTTTATCACGTCGGTTCCAAGGACGAACACATCGGCGTGCGCGGCGTGGCCCACATGTTCGAGCACATGATGTTCAAAGGATCAGAGCACGTCCCGCCCGAGGACCACGCTCGCCTGTTGAAAGAAGTGGGCGGCGTGGTCAACGCCTTCACCACCGAGGACGTCACCGCCTATCACGATACCGTGCCGCCGTCGTACGTCGGCTTTGCCATGAAGCTGGAAGCGGAGCGGATGCGGTCGTTGAAGCTGTTTCCCGCCACCATCAATTCGGAACGCCAGGTGGTCGAGGAAGAAAAGCGCCTGCGCATCGACAACAACCCCATCGGCAAGGCCATCGAACGGTTTCGGGCGCTGGCCTTCACCAAGCACCCTTACGCCTGGACGGCGATCGGGACCATCGAAGATCTGGAGACCGTCCAGCCCATCGA
>JAXDMH010000847.1:0-4225 GCA_034666225.1 Myxococcales bacterium | reverse complement strand
CGGCAGCGCCGTCGCGGCCTGGAACTGCGCCAGCACCAGCTTCCACTGGGCGGCGTCCAGCTGCACGGACACCACGACCAGCACGACGACATTCACCACCAGCGAAGCGACCGCCAGCGCCGCGGTCAAGATGGCCGACTCGCGCACGCCCACATAGTTCAGAACGCCCAGCAGAATGATGGCGGTGCACCCGCCGGGCACCAGCCAGTGGTCCAGCGCCGGAAAGAGACTGGCCAGGTACTGCAACCCCGAGACGGCCGAGATCGAACCGGTCAGGAAGTAGGAGATGCAGATGAGGATCCCGCCCACGCACCCGATCGCTGGACCGAAGGCATCGCTGGCGACCGACACCACGCCTCCGCCATCGGGATAGCGCGCCGACACGTCGACGTATTTCAGGGCCAGCAGGATGACCGCCAGCCCGGTGACCAGCACGAAGGCGGCCGCCGGCGACGGGGTGCGGCCGCCCAGCTCGCCGAACAGCAGACCCGGCACGTAATAGATGGAGGTGCCGATATCGGCATAGACCACCGCCCAGGCCAGAAACGGGCCCAGTCGGCCGGCGGAGCGCTTGCGTTCGATCAGACGCTCGGGAATCAGGAAGGCGGAGCGGTTCCGGCTGGTTGGTCGCCCGTTCTCAGGACCCGCGGGGCTCACAGCGCCGCATTGTGCGCCAGCGTGCCTCTGAATTTCCAACCTTAATGTGGGTTGGTTCCTCTAACGGGTTGCCGCCGCCTTGGCGCGCCGGGCCGGGCGCGCCTGGCGACGGTGGTTGCCGCCTCCGGTTTCGTTCGCAGCCAGCGTGGCCTTCAGCGCCGACATCAGGTCGACGATCTTGCCGCCTCCCTTGCCAGCGCCGGCGCCGCCGCCCTCTCCTGCCGGCTGGTCGGTGATGATCTCCTGGCCCTTGGCCTTCTTCGCGACCAGCTTCATCACGCGATCGCGGTAAGTGTCACGCAACGCCGACGGGTTCCAGGGCGCCGTCAGGCCGTCGATGAGGCGGCTGGCCAGGGCCAGCTCTTTGGGCTGCAGGGCCGGCTTGCGCGGCAGGTCGGCCAGGTCCTTTGGGTTGCGGATCTCGTCGGGGAAAAACATCGTCTGCAAGGCCAGAACCTCTTCGAATGGGCGCAGGCAGACCACGTACTCTTTCGTGCGCATGACGAACCGACCAATGGCCACCCGCCCGCTTTTGGCCAGCGCCTCACGAAACAGCGCGTAGGCGCGCGCCGCCGCTGTTCCATCAGGCACCACAAAATATGTCTGGTCCCACGACACCGGATCGATCTCGTCCAGCTTGACGAACTGTTCGACCTCGATGGTGCGGGATTTCTCCGGGGCCGCCGCGGTCAGCTCCTCGTCGGTGAGCACGACGTGTTTTCCCTTGGCCAGCTCGAAACCCTTGACGATCTTTTTCCATGGGACCTCGCGCCCCGATTTTTCGGCGACGCGTTTTAGCCGGATGCGCTGTCCGCTCGACTGGTCGAATTCGTGAAACGACACGCGCTGCGACTGCGTGGCGCCATAGATCTTGATGGGGATGTTGACCAGACCGAAGCTGATCGATCCTGTCCAGATGGGACGTGGCATGACCTGAACGTAGGCACTCCCGGCGCCGCCGACATCCACAAAAAACCGAGACATCGCGATCGCGACAGCCTCTCAAACTTGAGGACGCGCAGGCTCCAGTCGCGGGTTGGCGGACCTTTCCCTGGCACAACCGTTGCTGCATGCTTCCGGTATGCCCACCAACCGCCCGCAGATACTGTCGTTTCTTTTCGGATTTGTTCTGGCGGCGACAGCGGGAGCGGGGTGCGGCGACGTCACCGCCCTCAGCATCGACAGCGGCTCGGGCGGCAACAGCGGCGATGCCGGTCCCGGCGACGTCAGCCCAGACACCAGCGGCGGCGGCTCGGGCGGCAACGGCAGCGGCGGCGCCGGCGGCGACAACGGTAGTGGCGGGGTCGGCGGCAGCGGCGTCGGGGGCAACGGCACCGGCGGCGTCGGCGGCAGCGGTGGTAATGGCGCCGGCGGTGCCGGGGGCAGCGGGCCGGTTCCTGCCCGTCACCGACCGACGGCTGTCGCCTGCGCCATGGATCGGCCTGCCGGCGTTTGCACCTTGCCCGCGACCGGGATGGGGGCCTGCACCGCCGACAGCGAATGCGCCACCGGCCAGAATGGCCGATGCCTGCTGCAGGGCCGAGTCGCCGCGTGCAGCTGCAGCTATGACACCTGCTTTGCCGACACGGACTGTGCGGCGGGCGGCGTCTGCTCCTGCCGCGGGTCGTTGGGACTGACCGGCAACACGGCGAACGTCTGCCTCAAATCCAACTGCCGCGTCGACGCGGACTGCGGCGGCCGATACTGTTCGCCGACCCTTGATTTCGGCTGTGGCGCGTTCATCGGAGTGGTCGGTTATTACTGCCACACCGCCAAAGACACCTGCCTCGACGACACCGATTGCGCCAGCCAGGGCGGTGGGGACTGTCGATACAACCCGACAACCGCCGCCTGGACCTGTGTGAAGTCGACATGCGCCGGCTGATCACCTGCGCGATCCTGACCAGCGCCGCCGCGGCGGCTCTCGGATGCGACGGTGCCCCGTCGCTCCAGCCCGCGCCGGCGACGATCGAGCAACGGTATCTGACGGAGCGGGATTTCCGCCGCGATCAGATGATGGCCTCGCTGGCGGGGGTGGAGGATGACTATGCCCGCCTCCGCCGCGATCGTTACGCCAGCGGTGACGGTCTGGACTGGGACCTCTTGCCGGCGTGGAATCCGCCGGTCGCCGCGCTGACGACCGCTGACTTCGCGGCGGGCGCCGTCGTGACGGCCGACCCTCCCACCGACCGGTTCGCGGCGCTGCCAATCTCCGACGCGGCTGCGTCGGCAGAGACCCAGGCGTTGCGCGCGTTGGGGCAAGCAGCCTTCTTCCAATTTCCCGTGCAGCTTTTGCCCCAGACGGTCGCGCTCACCTCGGCTGATCTGGCCCGCTATGGATTGTGGATCGACGATCGCGGCGGCGTGGGTGGAATTGTTCGCGCGCAGATGGCCGACGGGACCACCCGCCTGGCTTACACCTGCGCCACCTGCCACAGCGCCATCAACAACGACAGCAGCGGCCAGCTGGTGGTGGGCCTGGGGAACGATCAACTGGATCTGGGCGCCTTGCTGGCCGACGCCGCCGCGCCGGGGCCGGGCCCGGCGGCGTCCCCGGCGAACGATTCATTGCTGGCCCTGCGGGCCTGGGGACGCGGACGCGTCGACGTCACCACCGCGGCGGGAACTCTGCCGGTGCGGCTGTCCGATCTGCGACCGACGCGATGGCTGGGACACCTGCACTACGAAGCGACGGTCCAGCAGCGCAACCTGGCCAGCCTGGCCATCCGCCTGGAGACCCTGATGATCACCAGCCACGGCGAGACGCTGCGTCCGCCGCGGGCGGTGGCGCTGGGCCTGGCCCTGTTCCTGTGGTCACTGGCCGACGACCTGCCGACGGCCGAACGGGCGGACGCCGTCGCCGCCCAGGGCCGGGTCGTGCTGCAGACCCGCTGCGGACAGTGCCACGGCGGCGTCGGTCTGACCGGACCGCCCGTCGCTGCTGACGTCGTCGGGACGGATCCAGCCGCGGCGCTGGATCCGGGACGAGGGCGCGGCCTTTACCGGGTGCCGTCCCTGCGCGGTGTGGGGCGGCGGGCAACCCTGCTGCACGACGGATCGATTCGCGGTCTCGATGATTTTCTGGATCCGGGCCGGGCTCAGGGGCCGGGTCTGGCGGCGGGTGGACACCCGTTCGGTCTGGATCTGGATGCGGCGGCGCGCGCCAGCTTGATCGCGTACCTGCGCGGGCTCTGACTCTGACGCTTACTTCACGCCGAACCCATAGTCGCAGATCGCCTTCCAGCCGCCGCCGTCACCGGCGCAGAACTCGCTGTGGCCGCCGGGTGCGCCCGGTCCGCTGCCGACCAGGACGATCTCGTGCGGGTCGGTGGCGAACGGCCCCAGGTCGCCCGGGTGCACGTTGGTGATGGCCATCGGCCAGCCCGCGTGCAACACGGTGTCGATCTTGGTGTCGACGTTGCCGCTGGCCGGCGGGTAATCGGCCGCGCCGCCCACCATCATGAACAGCCGGTCGACGGGCGTCGCCGACGGCTGCTGGGTGATCCACGCCGCGCTGGGAAATCCTTCGTCGACCGGCCCCGACGTGGCCAGCACGCGGCTGAAGCGC
>JAXDMH010000846.1:0-10687 GCA_034666225.1 Myxococcales bacterium | reverse complement strand
AACGTCGTCAGCGGGTGAGCGCCGGGCGACAAACCGATGCTGGGAATGGCCCCCAGAGACTCGACGGTCAGATCCTCGATCCACTGCCACAATGATTTGAGGCTGTGACCGACGGTGACTTTTTGCCGGGCCAGGGTGGCGCGGGCGTACTCGCGTCCGGCCGCCAGTTGCCGCGGCCAGCGTCGATCGGCGACGACACTGGCCAGGTATTGCTCCAGCGCGTCGGCGGCGAAGACGGCAAAGGCGCGCTCTGCGCTGCGCATCGATGAGGCGTGCTGGTGGTACCTGGCCACAAAAGGCAGCACCTTGTTTGCCGCCAGGGCGTCCGCGATGAACGCCATCTGCGCGTCGGTGAGCGGGGTCCGCTCTGTCTCCTCCAGAGTCTGGCGCGCCGCCTGAGCATCGATCGGCCCGTCGCCGCAGAGCTCGACCAGCGGTTCCAGCGCCTCGTCCAGAAAGGTGGGTCGTTGCTCGCGCATGGTGAACGGTTCGTCGATCAGCAACGCCGGCGCATAGTCGACGGTCACCGTCGATGGACCGCTGGCCTGCAGCGCGCCGCTGTTTCCGTCGGCGTCGCAAAGAATGAACCGCCCGCCGTGCAGGTCACCGCCCAGCCGATGCTCGGCGATCGGCGCGCCGGTGTCCGACGACTGCGACGAATCCGAAGCGCGCACCAGCAACGCCTCGATGTGCTTGCCCGCCTGGTTCACGTGCAAAAGGAAGGCGGGCCCGGCCCCATGGCCGGCGGCGGCGGCATTCTGATATCGCCCGGTGATCGTTTGCGCGGGCGCTTCCGGAGTGGGCTCGGCCAGCCGCCGATCGGCCCGGGCCACGCGCACGACGCCGTGCCGCTGGCCACGCCAGGCCACCGATGCATCGCCCGGGCGCCCGTAATGAAACGGTTTGGTCTCGTACTTCCAATCTGGCCTGGGATCGTCCGCAGGAAAATCGGGCTTGGCCATGCCGCTGTCACCTGTGGAAAAGGCGGTCCAGCTCGCCGACGTCGGTGCACCCGCGCGGAAAGAGCGCGTCGAACGGCTGCGCTTCAAACAGCACGTGCTGCTGGCCATCGGCACGCCGGCTGATCAGGTCGTAGGTCGGACCTTGATAGAGATTGGCGAACGTCAACGTCAGCAGGTCGTCATGGTCGATGGTGACGTCGTCATCGACGGTGGCGCTGGCCCGGTAGCCGTCGCTGCCGCGCAAGATGAACTGATGCCTGTGCAGCGACCGGTCCTCGGCGTCGGCGTCGGCGTTGTCTAGTGGCGTCTCCATCCACAGATCGCGAAACGCCGGAATCACCACCTCATATGAACGATCGGTGTCCAGCACCAGCGGCTGGCCGGGGCGATACTGAATTTGTCCCGGGATGACCTGGACAGGTGTCAGTCGTTTCACGCGCTGGCAGCGCCGGTCGATCTCGGGCAAGACCAGGCGGCAGGTGCCGGGCGGCAGTCCCTTGCCGCTGATGCTGTTGCCGGCCGTCAATGATTCGTCGATCTGTCGACCGTCTGGCCGTTCCAGCTGGAAGCGCGTGGCAACCGCCTCGCCCCGTTCGTCGACGACGTCGATCCAGATCCAACCAGCCGGCGCCTGCCTGGCCGGCGACGTTTTGATGGCCGGTTTCTCGGCCGCTGTGTGACGAACGCCGCCCGCGTGCCGTCGCCCAGCCTCGTCGTCGATCCCGACCAGCTGACCCTGCTCGATCACCCGCTCCACAGCGCGCAGAACGGCACGCGTCGGCCAACGCGACCACGACTGACGACCGACGAACCGCTCGGCCAGCTGACAGAGATGATCGCGACGAGATTCGTCGCCCAGGTCACGCAGCAACCGAAGGCTTGTTGTCACAAGCGATTCATCGGCCTGCCTGCGCGCGGGTTGCTAGCCCATTGCTCCGGTTCTTGGGCATGGGTTTTCACGTTCAGGAGGCCGGGCTTTGCCCGGCCGGTTCACCTTGCGAGAAGCGCTGGGGAGAGCCCGCGAGAGGGGCCAGCAGGCCCCTTTCGCGCAGCGAGCGGCGCGAGCGCGCTAGCCGGACATCGATGCCGAGGCCTCGTCCAGGCGGCGGGCGGCTTCCATCAACAGATAGGTGGTGGGCGTGTCGATCTCGTCGACGCCGTCCACGTCACCGGCGGTCAATTCAAAACGGCCGTCGGTCCAGCTCATCAAATAGTAGATGGCCGGTTTGCCGGAGCGAGCGATGAGTCCGTCGACGCGCGCCCGGACCACACCACCGCGGCGCAACCAAAGACGCCCCAGTTCACCGGTGCGTCGAATCATCAGCACCCCTGAGCGTCGTTCCATGTCGAGGACGGTCATCAGGGTGGCCAACCCAATTTGATCCAGGCCGCCGTGCAGGCTGGCCCGACATTCAGACATGTGCGACGCCGAGCTGCGCGCGCCCGGTACGCTGGGGCGGGCGGCCAGCGGCGGCGGCGGTCTGCGGGCGGGAGGTTGAGACATGCCGGTAGTTGACCTCGACTCTGCGATCGCCGCAAAAAAATGACTTTTCTGCGCCCGGCAGGACCAGCATGGCGTCGCCCAGCTCGTGGGTGGTGAAGCCTCGGTCTTCGGCCAGGGCCACCGCCGCCTGCAGCACGACCGGGCCGGCGAAGGCCGCCAGCAACTGGAAATGGGTTTCGGTGGCGGCGTGCGTCCCCGACAGCACGCCGTCGACCACCGCCGGCCGGTAGTCAGCCGACAGGCGCAGCTCGGTGACGCCGGCCCCCGCCCGCAGCCGCCCGCCGTTGGACGCCGCCGCCCCCTCCAGCGCGCGCACCACGGTGGTCCCCACCGCCACCACCCGCCCGCCGCGCCGTCGCGTCTCGGCCACGACTTTCACCGTCGCGGCGGGAAGGTGGTACCGCTCCGGCATCGGCAAAGCCGCGTCGATGGCCGGGTCGCCGGTGGCGCTGAGGCCGGCGGCGTGGGTCAGCGCCGCCCAGCGCACGCCGCGCCGACGGAGGGCGAGCAAGATCTCCCACGACAGCGGCCGCCCGGCGGAGGGCATCTCCACAGCGAAGGGTCGCCCGGCATAGACCGTCTGCACCGCCCACAGCGGCAGATCGTGCGCCAGGTGCGCGTACTGCACCGGCCGGCCCTCGCGGTAAAGGGCCGCCCACAGGTCGTCCCCGGCGCGGTCGAAACGGAGCACCACCTGGCGCGGCGACAGCGGACCGACCGCGACCACCGTCGCCGTCAGCGTGCCGAAGGTCAGGCGCGCGCCACGATCAACCGGTGGCGGCGGCGGTCGATCTTCGGTGCGCATCCGCCAATCGCCGGCGCCCAGCAACACGGCGGGAAAGCCACCGGGCTCGGGCGGCCCCAGCAGCCGGGCTTCGACGGCGTGACCGGCGGCGTCCCGGCCCAGCAGCGACGCCGGGAGCGTGGCGGCGTCATTGACCACCAGCAGATCGCCGGACCCCAGCAGCGACGGCAACGCGCGCATGGTGGTCTCCTGCAGCCCGCCCGCCGGATCGACCACCAGCAGCCGCACGCCGTCGCGGCGCGCCGGGTAGGTGCGGGCCGGGCGCATCAGACCACCCCCAGACGCTGGCCCGAGACGACCCGCCGCTCATCCGCCAGCAAGGCCACGATGCGGGCCGCGACGGCCGTGGGATCGGCCAGCTGGCTGCGGTCGGCCTCGGGCATGGCGTCGGCGTGCATGCGCGTGTCCATCTCGCCCGGGTCGATGCTCAGCACGCGCACGCCTGTTCCTTCCAGCTCGGCGGCCCAGATCCGCCCCAGATGATCCAGGGCCGCCTTGGAGGCGCCGTAAGCCCCCCACTGCGGATACGCCTCGACGGCGGCGTCCGACGAGATGTTGACGACCACGCCACCCCCGCGCAGGACCATGGAACCGGCCACCGCCTTGGTCAGGCGAAACGGTCCCACCACGTTCACCGCCAGCGCCTGCGACAGCTCCTCGCAGTCGGTGTCCAGCAGCAGGCGCAAGGGCACCGGGCCCAGCGTGCTGGCGTTGTTGATCAGCAGATCGATGGGGCCCACCAGGGCCGCCGCCTGACCGGCGATGGCCGCCGTCTGATCGAGGTCCGCCACGTCGCCCACTATGGCGTGGGCCTCTCCGCCGCGGCTGCGAATGGCCGCCACCGCTTCGTCCAGGGGGCCGGGTGTGCGCGCCACCAGGACCACGCGCGCCCCCGCCGCGGCCAGGGCGCCGCCCAGCGCCCGTCCCAATCCCTGGCTGCCCCCGGTCACCAGGGCTGCTTTTCCTTTCAGTGTGCTGGTCATGTGCATCCTCCTGGGAAGGAAGATGTCGCCGCCTGACAACATATCGACCTTTCGGATAATCTATTGGCAGGAAGTCAGTTTGTTGGCGCAAGAGGTGCCGAGGAGGACCGATGGCCAGTGACAGCGACGCGGACACCGCCCGCAACCTGGGCCGCAACATCGCCGGGTTGCGCGAGGCGCGGGCCCAGACCCAGCAACAGATCTCCCGGGCCGCCGGCATTCCCCGGGCCACCTGGGCCAACCTGGAATCGGGGGCGGCCAACCCGACGCTGGCCGTGCTGATCCGGGTGGCCCAGGCGCTGGGCGTTCGCCTGGAGGAGCTGATCGAACCGCCCCGCCGCCTGGGACGGCTTTACCGGGCGAACACCCTGCCCCGCCGCGAGCGCGGCGCGGTGATCGTCCGCAAGCTGCTGCCCGAATCGATCCCCGGCCTGGAGATCGAACGCATGGAGCTGCCGGCGCGCGCCGCCATGGCCGGCGTCCCCCACACCGCCGGCACGCGCGAGTACCTGACCTGCGAACGCGGCCAGGTCGAGCTGGGCGCCGGCGGCGCCACGTTTCTGCTGGACCCCGGCGACGTGGTGGTCTTTCGCGGCGATCAGAAACACGGCTATCGCAACCCGGGCGGCACCGTCGCCATCGCCTACAGCGTCGTGGTATTCACGCCCATCGCACCGTGAGTTGAGTCGAGTTGAGTCGCGCCTAACCCATGCCTGAATTGCCCGAGGTGGAAGTGGCCGCGCGGAACCTGCGTCGCTGGGCGCTGGGACGGACCGTTCGTGGCGTCAGCAGCCACGGCGCCGCCCGCATTTTTCGGCCGCACACGGCGCGCGCGGCGGCCCGTCTTGCCGGCGCGCGGTTCACCGAGGTCAACCGCGTGGGCAAGAACCTGCTCTTGACCCTGCGCCAGGCCGAGGCGACGGTGGGCGTCTGGTCGCACCTGGGCATGACCGGAAAATGGCTGTGCGGTCTGGCCGGCGCCGCGCCGCCTCGGTTCGCCCGGGTCAGCCTGACCCTGGACGACGATCGGGCGCTGCACTATTGCGACATGCGCTTGTTCGGCCGTTTCCAGCTGGTGGCGGGCGGGGACTTCTCCGCCGTCCCTGAACTGGCCGCCCTGGGACCGGATCCTCTGAACGACGGCATCGACGCCGTCGCGCTGCACGGGCGGCTGCAGCGCCTGACCGTGCCCATCAAGGTGGCCTTGCTGGATCAGGGCCTGCTGGCCGGCGTGGGAAACATCCAGGCCAACGAAGCGCTGTTCCGCGCTCGCCTGGATCCGCGCCGCCCGGCGCGCACGCTGTCCCTGGCCGAGGTGCGCCGACTGCGGCGCGGGATCCTGGCTTCGATCCAGTTCACGCTGAAACAGTTCGCCGCCGAGGGCGTTGATTCAGGCGTTTCTGAGATCCGTTACGTCGAGGAGCCGGGCACGCCCAATCCCTTTCTGATCTATGGCCGCGCCGGGCAGCGGTGCCCGCGTTGTCGCAAGAGCACCATCGTGCGCATCGTGCAGGCCGGACGCTCGACGTTCTATTGCCCCGCTTGTACTCTGCCGCCGGACAGTCGATGACCACGGCGGGAACAGCGAACGAGGGCCTGAAGAGCGAGGCGTTGCGAGCAGCGCTGGCCACGGCCCTGGCCGGCCGCCCGGCGCAGCTGGAAGATCTCTTCTGCCGCTATGGCGGCGGACACGACAGCCGCCCCAACCTGCGCCTGGCCGCCGCCTTCGGCGTCGAGATGCAGGCCGCGCAGGGCAGCGGCGCGGCGACGCTGCTGGCGCGCCTGGGCAGCGACGACGCCGCGCCCGACACGCCGCGCGTGTTTCTTCCCATCGCCGCCGCCCACGGGTGGGTCGGCCGACTGCGCGCCGGTGGCGATGTCGAGCAGGCCTGGTCGGCGCTGGCGGAGCTGGCGGCTGACGAACGGGTGCCGGTGCGCCTGGGAACGCTGGACGCGCTGGTCTCTTTTGCCGCCAAGGGCAGCGGCGCCAGCGCGCTGCTCGCCAACGCCCGGCAGTGGCTGGAGGCCGACGATCGCCCGCTGGCCTTTGGCGCCGCGGCGTCGGTCGTCGACGTGCTGGGAGACAAACGCGTGCTGGCCAACGCCGGCAACGGCAAGGCGGTGATGGATTTTCTGTCGCAGGCCATCGCCGCCGGCGCCGACGCCACCCGCTCCGCTGAACGATCAGACGAGCGTCGCCGCCTGCTGCTGGCCCTGCCCAAAACACTGGCCGCGGCGGTGATCGCCTTCGCCGCCGGCGATCGCTCGGTCACCTGGCTGGAGACCGAATGCCGGCAAGCGCGGCGCCCCGACATGCGCGAAGTGCTTTCTCAGGCCGTGGTCCGTCTGACCACCAGGGGCGAAGGGCTCAGCGAGACGGTGGCCCTGCGCCTGCGCAGCGCCCTGGTGGGCAGCGCCAAGCCGCCGCGCGATCCCACCCGCATCCGCCCCGGTCAGGGACGCGGCAAGGCCTCGCGGCGGGTGCGGTGATGGGTCGTCCGATCGGTCAGTGGCAGTGGCTGCCACCGCAGTCGTTGGCGCCTTCACATTCGGCAAGGTTGTAGTCGCCGCTGCAGATTCCGGAAGACGGGCTGGGCGGACAGGTACCGTCGGGGCGGCAGGGGCCGTAGGCGCAGTCGTTCGAACGAACGCATGGTTGCAAGGCGCCGACCTTGCAGGCGCCTTGAACGCAGAACATGCCCACGGCGCAGCCGCTGGTGTTCGAACCGCACTTGCAATGATGAGTGTCCTGATCGCATTCAGAGGCGCGCGCCGGACAGTTGTTGTTCGTTTTGCAGTCGTCGGTGCCGTCCGACAGGCAATTGAATCCGCCGCGGTAGGTCTCGCAGCTCAGACACACATTTGGCCCGTCGGGATTGTTGGGGGACGGTTGGCAGGCCGCTGTTCCGAGCGGGCACGAATTGGTCGATTGACCACATGGCGCGCAGATATGGTTGTTGCTGTCACAGACCCGAGAGAGGCACTGGATGCCTTCCGTGCAAGCTGTCCCCAGGGTCTTTGCCCCCAATACGCAGTGGTTCGTCCCGTCGCAGTAATAGCCAGCGATGCAGTCCGAATGATTCTGGCAGCTGGTCATGCAGCTTGAGCCGTCGGCGCAGATGTTGTTGCCGCAGCTGAGCGAGGACGGATTGTCCTTGCAGCCGCCGACCCCGATGGTGACGCCGTCGCAGACTTTGTTCCGGTACAAGGCGGCGGTCCACTGCCCCACTTTTTCCGTTCCGTTGGTGCAGGTGAAGGGGCCGCACACGGTGCCCGGCGGGGCCGGGGCACAGGCGCCATTGCCGCCGCAGGTGCCCGAACCGCAGGTCGTTGAACAAGCGGCGTCTGCGGTTCCCGAGGCGACGCCGCTGCAGCTGCCCGCACCATTCAGGTCACAGCGCTGACAAGCGGGACACGAAGCGCTGCCGCAGCAGACGCCGTTGACGCAGGCCCGGCCGCCCGCGCAATCGCCGGAGCCGTTGCAGTGACCGCCCTGGGCACACTTGGTAGCGCAGACGCCGCCGCAATCGAGATCGGTCTCGTCCGAATCCTTGCGTCCGTTGAAACAGGCCGAGCCCACACATTTCCCGGCGGTGCTGCAGGCGCCCGAGCCGCAATCACCGTTGCCCGTGCAATTTGATCCGGCCCCACAACGCGCCGAACAGACCGAGCCACCGCAATCGACGTCGGCCTCATCGCCGTTCTGGAAACCATCCACGCAGCGGGAAACGACGCAGACATTCCCCTTGCTGCACACCTGAGAGGCACAGTCGCCGCTGCCGCTGCAGGCGCGGCCCAGATCGCATCTGGCATTGCAGCTGCCACCGCAATCGACGTCCGTTTCGTTCGAATCCTTGACCCCGTCGTCGCAGTGGGTGGCCACGCACTTCTTGCTGGTGACATTGCAGGCGCCGGTTGCGCAGTCTCCCGCTGCAGCGCAACCGCCGCCCAGCGCGCATTTCGTGCTGCAGGCGCCGCCACAATCCAGATCCGTCTCGCTGCCGTCCTTGATGCCGTTTTCGCAGGTGGTGCCGACGCAGAGCTTGTTCACGCTGCAGACACTGGACTGGCAGTCGCTGGCGCCCAGGCATTTGAGGCCGGAGGCGCACTTCGAACAGTCGTTGCCGCCGCAGTCAGTGTCAGTCTCGAACCCGTTCTTCAGCTTGTCGCTGCAAGAGGGGGGCAGGGCCGTGCAGCTGCCGCCGCCGTTGCAGAAGCTGCCGCCCTTCGGACACGTCCCGTGGGGGTCGCTGCCAGAAGCGACCGCGGTGCATTCGCCCTTGCCGCCCAGATTGCAGGCGTAGCATCCGGAACACTGGTCGGCGGGTTTGGTGCAACACACGCTGTCGACGCAGAAGGTGGATTTGCAGTCGGCGCCTTTCCCGCACGGCTGACCGTTTTCCGCCAGGACGATGACGGGAGGCGTGTCCTTGCCTTGATCGACGCCGCCGTCGCTGACGTCCTGGGGAGCATCGACGGCCACGCCGCCAGAGCCGCCGCCGCCCGAACCGCCCGTGCCCGAATTGCCCCCCGCGCCGCCACTGTCACCGCCCGCTTCGCCGCTGCCGCCTCCGTCGGTGCCGCCGGTGCTTCCTCCGTCAGCTCCCCCCGTGCCGCCGCCACGCCCGCCGCTGCCGCTGGACCCGCCGCTGCCGGCGCCAACAACCACCGGCAGCTTGCTGGCGTCGTCCTTGTTCGACAGGCAGCTGCTCTTCGTCGCGTCGGAGGCATCACCCACGCAACGCGTGCCGGCCGCGCAGGCCGGCGACCTGTCCAGGCACGAACCATAGAGCGTCAGGATCAACAGGCGCGTTTCGTTCTTGACGAACCCCACCTGCGAGCTGGTCTGCACCTTGTCCGCGCCCGCCAATCGTCCGACGACGGTGATGGTGACGATGTCCGACGAGCTGGATTGCGGCGCCACACCGAACCGAAACGGAAAGGTCACCTTGTCGCCCGCGGCGACGGCCGCCAGCGGGAAGGTGGCGTGGGCGCTGCCCATGCTGGCCACCACCTGATCAAGGTCGGTTCCGGCCACCAGGCCGACGGCGCGAACCTCGACCACCAGGCCGGTGTGTTCGGTCGTGGCGTTGCAGCCCATGCCCACCGCGGCCGTCGCCAGGATCAAAACCAGCGCCGCCCCTGTTCCGCTCTGAACCCGCTCACCCATCGATTTGCCCTTGCTTCCCTTGCCGCCCTTGGTCACTTCGCACCGCCCAGACACGTTGTTTGAAAGTCACACGGATAGCTCGTCGAGCCACCGCCCCGCGTGGCCAGCACCACGCCCACCGTGCCCGCCGCCACCACGCCCGCCACCACGCCCCAGAACCAGGCGCGTTTGTAGAACGGCGTCTCCACCACGGGCGTCTCCGCCGCGGGCGTCGTCACCAGCAAGACGGTCGGTTCTGAAGAGGCGGCCGGGTCGGCCGTCTTGCTGGCCAGCAGCTGAGTCGGCGTCTGCTGAGGCAACGTCGCCGTCGGAGGCGTGGTCGCTGGCGTCGACACCTGCAACTCGACCTTCGCTCCCGGCTCGCCGTGGATGACCTGCGTCCAGGGAGGCTCGCCGGCCGATTGAAACTGCACCACCACCTGGTGGGGACCCGGGTTCACCACCAGCGGCCGCGCCATCGGCGTGCGCCCCTCCTCGACACCGTCGATGAGGACCACCGCGCCCGGCACCGTCGAGATGATGTGCAGCTGCGTGACGTGCGGACGAAGGGCGTCGATGCGCACGCGGGCGTCGGCCCGGCGCGACGCCGAATCCGCCGTCGCCTCTTCGATGTAGATGCGATAGGCGTGGATGGCCTCCGCCGGCCGATCCAGACCTTCTTGGGCCAGGCCGATGTTGAACTGGATCTTGGCGCTGGCCACCAGTCGATAGGCGTCGACGAATTTCTGCAGCGCTGCGCTGAAATCCTTGTCGTCCAGCAGCTTGGCGCCTTCTTGCAGCAGCGCCGTGGCCTTTTTCTTGGCGGCGGTGGTGTCGGCGGCGGCAGCCGCGCCCGCTCCGCCCAGGGAAAGGATCAGCGCGGCCAGCAAGACCTTCAAGTTAAGAGACATGGTTTTGGGTAGGTAACCCGGTAGACCGTTCAGCTGCGCAGAATTATTTTTTCAGGCGCGAATCGTGACGCAGCGGCTGCCGTCAGAGGTGCACTAGAGATCGGTCACGATGTGCTTGTCGATCCGGTCAGTCCGATTGCCGCGGGGCGACGCCCGCCCGTCCCCGGTGCGATGGCCGCCGCCGTGGCGGGCCGGCTCCGGGGCGGCTTCTTTCTGCATGCCCAGGCGGACGATCAGATCCTTGCTGGGCACCACCGACTGCTCCTCCGGTTGATAACCGGGGGCCGATAGCTGCAGGCGCCGCGCTCGATCACCGCGGCGCAGGTGCAGCGGCTGGGGCGTGGGACGACCGTCGACCGCCACCTGCAATCCC
>JAXDMH010000845.1:0-3116 GCA_034666225.1 Myxococcales bacterium | reverse complement strand
ATTCGCGGGGCCATCCTGGCGGTGGCGGCGATCTTCCTGGGCGCCACGCTCAGCTCGGCGGCGGTCAAGGCGTCGTGGGGACTGTGGCTGCTGCTGCTGTTCGTCATGGAGTGGGGATGGAACGTCGGCTTCGAGACGTTCTGGCGCGGCCGCACCATCGGAAAAAAAATGCTGGGGCTGCGCGTGGTGCGGGCGGGGGGATACCCGGTGGGATTCATCGACGCCGTCCTGCGCAACCTGCTGCGCGCCGCCGATTTTCTGCCCGTCGGCTACGTGCTGGGCCTGCTGGTGATGGCCGGCGACCACTGTTTTCGGCGCCTGGGCGATCACATCGCCGGCACCATGGTGGTGATCGAAGCGGAGACCGCCATGGCCGAACCGCTGGTCATCGCGCCGCCGCCCAGCGCCGACGAGCTGGACGCCCTGCCCCGCCGCCCGACCATCCGCGACGACGAACTGGAAGCGATCGAGCTGTTCCTGCGGCGACGGCACCTGTCGCCGCAGCGCCGGCAAGAGCTGGCCGAGATGATCGCGCCCGACCTGGCGCAACGACTGGGCAGCCGCAAGCCCGACGACGCCGCTCGATTCCTGGCGGTGGTTTACCAGCGCGCGGTGGGCGGCCGACGTGGCGTGGTGGCGCCGCCATGATCGAAAGCGAGGACGATTTCGTGGCGCGCCGCCGAGCTGACTGGGACGAGCTGCGCCGATTGCTCGACGGCGGCCTGGCCTGGCATGCGCTGCCGGGCGCCGGCATCGCGCGCGCCGCCGGACTTTATCGCTCGGTGGCCGCCGACCTGATGCGGGCGCGCGGCGCCGGGTACACGCCGGCGCTGGTCGCGCTGCTGGACGGCGTGGCGGCCCGGGCCCACGCCGCCCTGTACAGCGCGCCCCCGTATCGGCTGGGCGCCATCACGGAGCTGCTGTTCCGCGATTTCCCGCGCACGCTGCGCCGCTATGGCCGTTTCCTGGCCTTTGCCATCGCCCTGTTTGTTGTTCCCGGCGCCGTCGGCTTCAGCGGCGCGCGTGGCTCGCGCGCCTTCGCGCTGCACGTGCTGCCCGAGGAGATGATCGAGCAGATGGAGTCCAGTTACGCCCAGGATCCGTCCCTGGGGCGCAAGAGCGGCGACAACGCGTACATGGCCGGTTTCTATGTGCACAACAACGTCGGCATCGCCTTCCGCTGCTTTGCCACCGGGATCCTGTTCGGCCTGGGCAGCGTCTTTTTTCTCGTCTACAACGGCCTGCTCTTCGGGACGGTGTTCGGCCTGCTGACGGCGTCGGGTCACGCCGGCAACTTGTTGACGTTCGCGTCGGGCCACGGCGCGTTCGAACTGACCGCCATCGTCATCTCGGGCGCCGCCGGCATGGTCACCGGGTACGCGCTGGTCGCCACCAACGGGATGACGCGTTTTGGTTCGCTGCGCCGGCGCGCCCAGGACATCGCGCGCATGGTGCTGGGCGCGGCGGCCATGCTGGTGGTGGCGGCGGCGCTGGAAGGTTTCTGGTCGGCGTCGGCGGCGCCGGCCCGGGTCAAGCTGGGCGTGGCGGTGGCGCTGTGGCTCATCGTCATCCTTTACCTGTCGCTGGCCGGGCGGCGCGGCCACGTCCAGGCACCGCCATGAACCTGCGGGCAGCGCGCCTCACCCTGCGTCCGCGCGACACGGCGGACGTGCTGGATCTGGCGGCGCCCTTTTGCCTGACCAACTGGCGGCTCTTTCTCCCTCTTGGCGTGCTGATGCTGCCGTCGCTGGTGGCGTGCTGGGCCGCGCGCAGCTGGCTGCACTGGCAGTGGCCGGCCGTCTGGATCCTGGCCGTCGGACTGGGCGGTGTCTGTCAGGCGCCGTTCACCATCGCCTGCGGCGAGGTCCTGTTCCAGGGCCCCGAACAGATCGTTTTTAACTCGCTGTCGCGCCGCCTGGTGCGCCGGTTGCCGGCATTTCTGACGGTGCACATCTTGTCGCGCCTGCTGCTGCTGGTGGCGGCGACCTTCCTGATCCCGCTTCCTTTTGTGGCGTCGTCGTTCTTCGTGGTCCACGAGGCGGTGTTGCTGGAGGGGTTCGGACCGCTGGCGGCGTTCGGCCGCAGCCGGCGCGCCGTGCGTGGTCATGGCGCGTCGGTGGCGATGACGGCGCTGGCCCTGGTGTTGTTGCCGATCTTTGGCGTGGTGGCGGGCGAGCTGACGGGCAGCACGCTGGTCGAGCTGGTCTTCCAGATGGGCCGACCGTTTGGCAGCCTGTGGACTGACGGGGGCTCGCCCTATGCGCTGATCGGATTTTTCCTGACCATTCCCCTGGTCAGCGCGGCGCGCTTTCTGAAGTACGTCGACCTGCGCACGCGCAAAGAAGGATGGGACATCCAGCTGCGTTTCATGGCCATCGCGGCGAGCGCCGAGGGCGAGACCGCGCAGCGCTCGGTCTCCACCACGGAGGCGGCGTGAGGGCCACGCGCCGATCGATGCTGGTGCTTTGGTCGGCGCTGGTGCCGGCGCTGTCGCCGGCATGGGCGCTGGCGGGCGAAGAACCCCCGCACCAGACGTCGACATCGGGGCCGCTGTCGGAAATGCCGCAGGCTCTGCCCGCGGCCGAAGCGCTGTCGCGCACGCTGGCTTCGCGGCGGTATCAGTTTTGCGGCGATCCCAGGTTTCCGCTGTCGGCTGACGAGCTGGTCTGGTGCGACCAGCTGCCGCGGGCGCCCGACGCGCGCGCCGCCCGCTGCCCGCAGTTTCTGGTCGCTTGCCAGGCCGGGCCCACGGCCCGGCGCGTGCGCCTGGAAACGCCGTTCAAGCTTTCCCTGCCGGCGTTCGGGGGTCTGGGCCGCGTGCTGTTCTGGGCGCTGGCCGCGGCAGCCATCGCCGGGCTGATCGTGGGGTTGGTGCGCCAAGCCTGGGGCGCGCCGCTGCGCCGCCGCCAGCAGCGCGACGACGAGACAGCGGCGCTGACGCCCGACAGCGCCGCCGCCGAGCAGCAGGCCAAGGCCGTCGAGCGCGACGTCGACCGCCTGCTGGCTCGCGCCCGCGCCGCCGCCGCCCGCGGGGACTATGTCGCCGCCGTCGACGATCTCTACGCGGCCTTGCTCCGTCGGCTGGAAGGGGACGGTCACGTGCGCATTCACCCCTC
>JAXDMH010000844.1:0-8887 GCA_034666225.1 Myxococcales bacterium | reverse complement strand
CGCCTGTGCGCCGTCGATCAGCGCGGGGACGCCACGACGACGCGCGATCTCCACCATCTGCTTGGCCGGCACGATGGTCCCCAGCGCGTTCGAGACCTGGGTGAACGAGACCAGGCGCGTGCGCGGGCCCAGCAGTCTTTCGTATTGTTCGAGATCGACCTCGCCCTTGTCGTTGACGGGCGCGACGCGCAGGCGGGCGCCGGTTTCGGCGGCCAGGCGCTGCCAGGGGACGATGTTCGCGTGGTGCTCCAGCCAGGTAATGACGATCTCGTCGCCGGCGCCGACGTTGCGCCGGCCCCAGCTTTGCGCCACCAGGTTGATCGCTTCGGTGGCGCCGCGCACGAACACGATCTCCTGTGCCGACGGCGCGTTCAGAAACCGCCGGACCTTGTCGCGGGCGCCTTCATAGGCGTCGGTGGCCCTCGCCGCCAGCGCGTGGGCGGCGCGGTGAATGTTCGAGTTCTCGTGCTCGTAGAAGTACGTCAGGCGATCGATGACCGCGCGCGGTTTCTGGGTGGTGGCGGCGTTGTCCAGCCAGATCAAGGGGCGTCCGTGCACCGTCTCGGCCAGGATGGGGAAGTCGCGACGGATGGCGGTGGGATCAAACAGGCCCGGGGCGACAGCGGGTGCCGCGGCGGGGGCGGTCGGTTCGGCGGACGACGGAAGCACGGGCGGCGGCACCGGCTGCGCGGGGACCGGCGGCGGCGCCGTTGGTATCGCCGGATAGCCGGCGATGCCCAGGTAATAGACCGGCGCATCCGCCGCGAGATCCGGCACCAGCGCCGCCAGGTTCACCGGCGAAACGCCGATGCCTTCTGACAGCAGCGCCGGCACCGTGCGCAGATCGATCTGATGGGACGCGAACAGCTCCTGCGCCAGCCGGAAGACATCGTTCGGCGTCACGGCGGCCGCTGTGACCCCGCGAAGGTCGGGCTCACTTGTATTCATGATAGGCACCGACGTCGACGTTCTGCAGGACCCCCAGGGCGTCGTCGGTGAGGACGGCGACCGAGCAGTACAGCGACACCAGGTACGTGGCGGCGCCGCGGGCGTTGATGCCCATCAGGCGCACCGTCAGGCTGGGGCTGACCTCGCCCGGAAGGCCTGGCTGGAACAGGCCGACCACGCCCCGTTTCTTCTCGCCGGTGCGCAACAGCAGGATGTCGGTCGTTTCTCGACCATCCTGGCCGGCGCTGACGTGCAGCTTGCTGGAGGGGATGATCGGAAGTCCCCGCCAGGTGATGAAAGGCGAACCGAACAGCGTGACCGTGGGCGGCGGGACGCCCCGCCAGGTGCATTCGCGGCCGAACGCGGCGATGGCGCGGGGGTGGGCCAGAAAGAACGCCGGCTCCTTCCAGACCCGGGCGGCCAGCTCGTCCAGATCGTCGGGGGTGGGCGGCCCGGTGCGGGTGGTGACCTTCATCGACGGGGCGACATTGCTCAGCAAGCCGTAGCTGGCGTTGTTCACCAGCTCGTTTTCCTGGCGCTCCTTGACCATCTCGATCAGCACCGCCAGCTGCTCGCGCACCTGATCCATCGGGCTGCGGTAGAGATCGGAGATGCGGGTCTGCACCTCCAGGGTGGTGGTAACGGTGCTCAGCGTGTGCTCGCGCGGCGTCTCTTCATAGTCGATGAAAGCCTGCGGCAGCACATCGTCATCGCCGGGGCTGCAGGCGATGCCGATCCCAGCTTCGCCGCCGGCACCGGCGCCAGCGCCGTCGCCCTCCTTGACCTTGTTCACGCGATACGTGCCGGCCTCGACCGGCGACCAGGGCAACAGGCTCACCAGCCAGCGTGGTGTACTTCCGCTCCACTGCGGTGGGGTCTTGGTGGTGTTGGCCAGCTGGCGCGCGGCCTGCGCGCCCAGGGTCTGCGGGGGTCCAGCGGGTGTCGTCATCAATCTCTCTTTCTATGGTGTCGTGTTGCGCAAGGTTCAGAACGGGAGGTGGCTTCCAATGCCCAGCATCCGCGTCTCCAGCTTGACGTGACGCTTGAGCAGGCGGACGCCGTCACCACGGCCCGGCGCCAGCGTCAGCGTGTCGTGAATCTTGCCGACGCCGAACAGCTCGGTGGCGCCGCCGTCCAGCGACGTGCGAAAGACCTGCAGCGCCGAGACAGCGTCGGCGCGGCCACCGTTGTCGCTGACCGCCACCGTGTACACCGTCAGGTGGCGCGCCAGCGGCGCCGGATCGCTGTGGTGTCGCGGCAGCGTGTCGAAAAGCGCCTTCAATCCGTCGCGATCGTGCTCCAGCCAGATCATGTCGCGGCGGATCTCCGGGCTGTACGCGCTGATCAGGTAACGAAACTCCGGCGCGCACAGGTCCAGGTAGCCGCCAAAGTCGCGCGCGTCCAGCAGCAGCGCCGACCGATAGATCACCTCATCGATGTCCGGGCGATGGCTCACGACCCGCCGTCCGTGAACGGCGACGAGGCCAGGCGGCCCATGCGGCGGCTCCATTCAGCGTAGTAGTGGCGCATGCCGATCTCGTCGTGGATGGTCT
This sequence comes from Myxococcales bacterium, assembly GCA_034666225.1. Taxonomy (GTDB): domain Bacteria; phylum Myxococcota_A; class Polyangia; order Fen-1088; family Fen-1088; genus DATKEU01. The sequence continues at coordinate 6,386 of JAXDMH010000844.1, read as the reverse complement.
GGTTCTCCTCGCGCCCGTGTAGCAACCAGCGACCGCCGGTGGCTCCGTCGCGCAGGGCGCTGCCCTGGCCGGCCACGCCCAGCAGATCCTCATGCAGGTTGCGGCCGAAAGGGCCCCAGATGATGTTGTGGTCGCGTACGCGTTCGGCGCGCTCTTCGGCCGTGTCGCTGCGCAGGCCCAGGCCCCGGATCTCGATCAGCGTCTTGTTGGGCGCGATGGGGATGACCACGTCCAGGCGAATCACCGACGTGCGCAGGTTGTAGGTCATGCCCGGGAACAGATCGATCAGGATCCATCCCCCGGGGGCCAGCCCGGGCCAGCCGATGCGGCGCTGGCCGCTGCCGCCGTACTGATCGTACTTCACCTCCATGGACCCGACGGCGGCGTGGCCGTTCGGGTGGGGCACGTACTTTCGCTCGAAATAACCGGGCTGCTGCATCCCGGTGACCCGGTTAAAGTAGTGCATGAAGTCGTGATAAAACTCGCTGTTGGTGTCGTGCCACAGCTTGAAGTTCGTGTTCACCGCGATCTTCTGGTAGTGGAAGACCTCCAGCGGCTGGCTGATGTGCGGCTCCAGCGTGGCCAGGGCGCGGCCGACGAAGTCACCCAGGCTGGGCCCTTCATCGTCCAGGTTCACCCACACAAAGCCGCCAAAGCCGACCTGGCAGCGCACAGCGCGCAGGCCGACGTCCTTGGTCCCTAGCCGATCCTGATAGCCCTCCTTGCGCCGGGCGATGCCGGTGCAGCCGCCGCGGCAGTCGAAGGTCCAGGCGTGGAAGATGCACGTCAGGGCCCGGGCCGTGCCGGCCGGTTCGTGCACCAGCACGTTCCCGCGGTGCGGGCAGATGTTGAAGAAGGCGCGCACATCACCGTCGTCGCCGCGCACCAGCACCAGGTTGGGTCCGGCCGGGTGCTGGAAGGTGCGAAAGTCGTAGGGGCCCGGCAGCTCGCTCTCGTGACAGGCGATGATCCAGGTCTTGCTGAAGATCTTCTCGCGCTCCTCGCGGAACAGCGTCTCGTCGGTGTACAGGCGGCTGTCGACATAGTGGGTGGGGGGCAGCGGCGGGCGTCGCTCCCAGGCTTCTGCGTTGCGAGACATCGTGCTGGTTCTCCTCCGCGAGACATGTCGCTTGTAACAAAGACAAGCAATCGGCGGGCCGGGAAAGGCGTCCTGTTGGGGGTGGCCTGGATGGCGTGTTGCCGAAGGACTGCTGCCGGGGACGCAGCGCTGCTGATCGCTTGCTGCGCTAGCAGCAGCGTGGCGCTGGAGGTTGACTGCAAGACGCGCCGGGCCGGTTCGGGGGATCGCAGGCCTTGAACTTGCACCGCTGCTGGCGGCGCGTGACAAGAGAAGGAAACAAGCGGTCCGTGTCGATTCGAATCCGGTGGTGGGTTCGATCCGCGCTGCCGTGGGCTCTTCCGGCGCTGGCGATCGCCGTGTGGCAAATGATCGGTCAACAGAGCGGTGGCGCGCGCGGGGTGCTGCCGACACCGCTGCTGGTGGCTCGGGCCGGCCTGCGGGTGGCCGCCAGCGGCGAGCTGTTGCACCACAGCTGGGTCAGCTTGCAGCGCGCGCTGGTGGGGCTGCTGATCGGCGGCGGGATCGGTTTTCTCCTGGGTCTCATCAATGGATACTTCACGCTGGCCGAGCGGTTGATCGACACGCCCGTGCAGATGGTGCGCAACATCCCGCACCTGGCGCTGATTCCGCTGGTCATCCTGTGGTTCGGCCTGGGTGAACAATCCAAGATCTTTCTGGTGGCGCTGGGCGTTCTTTTTCCGATTTACGTGAACACGTTCCACGGCGTCCGGACGGTGGACCCTGGCCTGCTGGAGATGGGGCGCCTTTACGGGCTGTCGCCGGCGGCGCTGTTCCTGAACATCGTTCTGCCGGGCGCGCTGCCGTCCATCCTGGTGGGGCTGCGTTTTGCGCTGGGCCTGATGTGGCTGAGCCTGATCGTCGCCGAGACCATCGCCGCCGACGCGGGCATCGGCTATCTGGCCATGAATGCGCGCGAGTTCATGCAGACCGACGTGATCATCCTGAGCATCATCCTGTATGCGCTGCTGGGAAAGCTGGCCGACGTGGCGGCCCGTCTTCTGGAACGCCGGTGGCTGGGCTGGGATCCACGGCGGCTGCGTGCGGCCGGGGCGGAGGTGCCGAGCTGATGGCGGCGCTCAGGCAAAGCGGCCAGGGGGTTCGCCTGTCGGTGCGCAGCTTGACCCGATTCTTTGGTGCGCGCGCGGTGCTGTCCGGCGTGAACCTGGAGGCGCGCCCCGGCGAATTCGTGGCGGTGGTTGGCAAGAGCGGCTGCGGCAAGACCACGCTGCTGCGCACGCTGGCGGGGTTGGACAACCCCACCGAGGGCGTGGTCGCGCTGGACGGCGGAACCGGGCCGGTGCGCATGGTGTTCCAGGACGCGCGTCTTCTTCCGTGGAAACGCCTGGTCGACAACGTGGGCCTGGGCCTGCCCCGCCAGCAGCGCCGGGGACAACGGATCGTCGACGCCCTGGCGCGGGTGGGCCTGGCCGGACGCGAGCTGGACTGGCCGGGCGTGCTGTCCGGTGGCGAGCGGCAGCGGGTGGCGCTGGCGCGCGCGCTGGTGAGTCAACCGGGGTTGCTGCTGCTGGACGAACCGCTGGGCGCGCTGGACGCGTTGACCCGGCTGGAGATGCAGCAGCTGATCGAAGAGCTGTGGGCGGAGACCGGATTCACCGCGGTGCTGGTCACGCACGATGTGCACGAAGCGGTCGCCCTGGCCGACCGGGTGGTGTCGCTGGATGCCGGCCGCGTGGGCGTGAACATCGAGGTGCGCTTGCCGCGGCCACGGGCCCGCCACACCGCCGCGTTCAACGCGGTGGTGGCGGACGTGCTCGGCCATCTGCTCGGCCATCTGCCGGGGCATCGAGCCAGCCCGATCGACGCGCGCGTCGCCGGATAGCCACCGTTCACGATACGAGACACGAGATCACAAAATCAGCGACAGCCACGGAAGGGACCCAACATGAAGATGCTTCAGCGAGGCGCGTGGACGGGATTGGCTTTGGCGGCGATAGCGCTGGGCGCGTGCCAGAAGGCTGACGCCCCAGCCGCGGGATCGGCGCCGGCGGCGAACAAGGTGCGCATCGGCTATCAGAAGTACGGCGTGCTGCTGGTGCTGAAGGCGCACGGCGATCTGGACAGGGCGCTGGCGCCCAAGGGGATCACCGTCGAATGGTCGGAGTTTCCCGGCGGCATCCAGCTGATGGAGGCGTTGCAGGCGGGGCGCCTGGATCTGGGCGTGGTGGGCGAGGCGCCGCCGGTGTTCGGTCAAGCGGCCGGGGCGCCCATCGTCTACCTGGCGGCAGAGCCGCCGTCCCCCGAGGGCGAGGCGGTCCTGGTCCCCAAGGATTCTCCGATCAAGAGCGTGGCCGATCTGAAAGGCAAGCGGGTGGCGGTGAACAAGGGTTCGAATGCGCATTACCTGCTGATTCGCGCCCTGGAAGAGGCCGGCGTCGCCTACTCGGACGTGACGGTGGCGTTCATCCCACCGGCCGATGCGCGCGCCGCCTTTGAAAGCGGGAAGGTCGACGCCTGGTCGATCTGGGATCCGTTCTTTGCGTCCGAGCAGCGGGCCACCGGCGCTCGCGTGCTGCGCGACGCCCGCGGCCTGGCCAACAACCCGGGTTACTACCTGGGGACGCGCGCGTTCGCCGAAGGGCAGCCCGCACTGGTGGCCACGTTTCTGGAGCAAGTGAAGGTGATCGATCGGTACGTCACCGAGCACACCGCCGAGGTGGCCGAGCTTCTGGCACCGCAGATCGGGATCGATCGTGAGGCTCTGCTGGTCGCCCTGAAACGTGGGAACACCGGCACCGGCCCGCTCGGTGACGAGCTGATCGCCAGCCAGCAACGGATCGCCGACGCCTTTCAGAAGCTGAACCTGATTCCTCGCCCCATCCGGGTGGCCGAGGCGGTCCTGCGGCGCGCGGCTGTCCAGTAACCGGGTCGATCATGAACAAAGGGCGCTCCTCTAAATCATCGTTGCAAGGCGACATCTTTGATAATAGACAGATGTCCGACATGCCTGTTTTGACGTTGCCCAATGCGGACGCCCTGTCGTTGTCGGTGCGGGCCAAGGCCCTGGTCTTCGAGGATCCGCTGTCCCGGGCCATGCTGGCCAGCATTCAGCAGATCGCCCCCAGCGACGCCACGGCGCTGGTGATCGGTGAGACCGGCACCGGCAAGGAGATAGTCGCTCGCTACATCCACCAGCTGAGCGATCGGCGCGAGCGTCCGTTCGTGGCGGTGAACTGCGGCGCCTTCACCGAGTCGCTGGTGGAAAGCGAGCTGTTCGGCCACGAGAAGGGCGCCTTCACCGGCGCGGCGTGGGCCAAGCCGGGGTGGTTCGAATCGGCGCAGGGGGGGACCTTGTTCCTCGACGAGATCGGCGATCTGCCGCTGACCATCCAGGTCAAGCTGCTGCGGGTCCTGCAAGAGCGCGAGGTGGTGCGCCTGGGCTCACGCGAGCCGCTGCCCATCGACGTGCGGCTGATCGCCGCCACAAACGTCAACCTGGCGGACGCTGTCCGCGCCGGGAAATTCCGCGAGGATCTCTATTACCGGTTGAACGTCGCCATGGTGGTCATCCCCCCGCTGCGCGAGCGGCCGGGCGATGTGTTGCCGCTGGCCCGACACTTTCTGAACGTCTATACCCAGCGCCTGGGCGCCGAGACATTCACCTTGACCCCGGGCGCTGCCGCCCGCCTGGTGGCGCACGCCTGGCCGGGCAACATCCGCGAGCTGGAGAACGCCATCCACCACGCGCTCTTGGTGTCCCGGCAGCAGCGCATCGAGGCCGACGACCTGCGCCTGGCGGTGCTGGCGCCCAGCCAGGCCAGCGCGTCGCGGCCGGCGGGGGCGATCGCGGCGCTGGCGGCGGCGCTGGAGGCGCTTTACGAAGAGGGAGGCGCCGATCTGTTCGGTCGCGTGGAGGAGCTGGTGATGCGCACCGCCTACAGCCACTGCGATCGAAACCAGCTGGAGACGGCGCGTCTGCTGGGGATCAGCCGCAACGTGGTGCGGGCGCGGCTGATCCAGTACGGCGATCTGAAAGGCCCGCTGCGGCCCGGCTACGAGGCCGCGCGCGAGGATCACCAGCAGCCACGGACCACCCAATGAGCGCGGCAGTGGAGATCGTCGATCCCTTCGCGGTGGCCGCCACGCTGATCGAGTCCTTTGCCGAGACCGCGGTGGCGCGCGATCGCCAGGGCGGCACGGCCAAGCGGGAGCGCGACCTGCTGCGCCTGAGCGGCTTGCTGGGATTTTCGATCCCGGTCGAATTCGGCGGCGCCGGCGGTTCCTGGGCGGACACCATGCGCCTGGTGCGGGCGTTCGCTGCCGTCGACGGCTCGCTGGCCCACCTGTTCGGATTCCATCATCTGCTGCTGGCCACGGTGCGCCTGTTCGGCCATCACAAACAGTGGTCGCATCACTACGCCGAGACGGTGCGGCGCGCCTGGTTCTGGGGCAACGCCCTGAACCCGCTGGACACGCGATCGACCATCAGGCGGGCGGCGCCGGGCCAGTCGGTGATCACCGGCAGCAAGAGCTTCTGCTCGGGGGCCAGCGATTCGAACATGCTGATCGTGTCGGCGCTGGACGAAGACCGGCGGCTGGTGGTGGCGGCCATTCCCAGCGACCGCGCCGGCATCCGCATCAACGGCGACTGGGACAACATGGGCCAGCGCCAGACCGACAGCGGCTCGGTGGATTTCGACCAGGTGCGCGTCGCCGACGACGAGCTCCTGCGGACGCCGGGGCCGCTGGGCAGCCCCTTCGCGTCGCTGCGTCCCTGCATCGCGCAGCTGGTGCTGGTCAACGTCTACCTGGGGCTGGGGCAGGGGGCACTGGCCGAGGCGCGGCGGTTCACCGTGGGACAGTCTCGGCCCTGGGTCTCGTCCGGCGTGACCCGCCCCAGCGACGATCCGTACGTGCTGCGCACCTATGGCGAGCTGAGCGTCGGTTTGCAGGGTGCGCTGGCTCTGGGCGATGCGGCGGGGCGGGCTCTGGACGACGCCTGGTCGCGCGGCGACAGCGTGACCCCGGCCCAGCGCGGTACGACCGCGCTGGCGGTGGCGGTGGCCAAGGTGGCGTCCACGCGCGCCGGTCTGGATGTCGCCAACCGTCTGTTCGAGACCACCGGCGCGCGCGCCACCACCGCGTCGGCCGGCCTGGATCGCTTCTGGCGCAACCTGCGCACGCACACCCTGCACGATCCGGTCGACTACAAGCTGCGCGAGCTCGGCCGCTGGGCGCTGCTGGACGAGCTACCGACCCCCAGTTTTTATTCGTAGCGTGAGGGGCCGCAGACGGCCCCCCACGGATCTTGCTGAGGGGAGCCGCG
>JAXDMH010000843.1:0-8012 GCA_034666225.1 Myxococcales bacterium | reverse complement strand
CCTCGATGAAGATGACCCGGTCGCGCAGATCCTTCGCGAACGTGGCGTCGTGGACCTGGCGCAACACGTCCTGTCCCGGCCGATCGGCGGGGTGGGCCTTGCCCGAGAAAACCAGCTGCACCGGGCGATCCGCGCTGGTGAGCAGTTTCTTGATCCGCTCGAAGTCCGAAAAGATCAGGTTGGCGCGCTTGTACGTGGCGAACCGGCGCGCGAAGCCGATGGTCAGCGCCTCCGGATCCAGCGCCACGCCGGCGGCGGCCACCAGCTCGGCGGGATAACCGGCGCGCTGGCGCTGCTCCGAAACTTTCCTTCGCACGAAGTGAACCAGGGCCGCCTTCAGCACGCGGTGGGTCTCCCACAGCTCGGCGTCGTGCACGCTGTCGATGCGCGCCCACATCTGCGGGTCGCTGAGGTGATTGCGCCAGTCGCTGCCGATGTGCCGCGTGTAAAGGTCCTGCATGGCCGGCGCCAGCCAGGTCCGGACGTGAACGCCGTTGGTGATGTGTCCGACGGGAACTTCGTCCTCACGACGATGCGGCCACAGCACCTGCCACGACTTGCGGGTGATGCGTCCGTGCAGCGCCGAGACGCCGTTCGCATAGCGCGACATCTTGAACGCCAGCACGGTCATGCACAGCGCCTCACGATGGTCTTCCGGGCGAATGCGGCCCAGGCCCAGGAATTCCTGCTGCGAAAGGCCCAGCGATCGGCGCAGCGGTTCCAGGTGATCGTCGACCAGCTCGGGCGGGAAGCGATCGTGGCCGGCGTCGACGGGGGTGTGCGTGGTGAAGACGGTGCTCTGGGCGACGTCCTGGGCGCAGGTGCGAAAATCCGCGCCGGTCACTTCCATGCGCAGCCGCGCGTACTCCAGCGTGGCGAACGCGCTGTGCCCCTCATTCAAATGCAGGCCGCCCCACTGGATGCCGGCGGCGCGCAGGGCGCGGATGCCGCCCACGCCCAGCAGCAGCTCTTGCCGGATGCGCACCCGCTGGTCGCCGAAGTAAAGGCGCGCCGCCAGCTGGCGGTTCTCGTCGCTGTTGCCGTCGACGTCGGTGTCCAGCAGGAACAGCCGGTTGCGACCGACGTGGATCTCCCAGACCTGTGCGCGCAGGGTCTCGCGCGCCGACAGCGGCACCTCGACGATGATGGGTTGCCCTGACGGCGTGCGGGCCGGTTCGGTGGGTAACAGCTCGGCGGGCGAGCGCACGTACTCGGCGTGCTGCTGCCCGTCTTGCCCGATGCGCTGCCGAAAATACGACTCGCGATAGAAAAGCCCGACGGCCACCAGGGGCAGCCCCAGGTCGGACGCGCTTTTCAGGTGGTCGCCGGCCAGCACGCCCAGGCCGCCGCTGTAGATGGGCAGCGATTCATGGATGCCGAACTCCGCCGACAGATAGGCGACGGGACGGACGCGCAAGGGGCCGGCGTGCTGGGAGGCCCAGGTGCGGGTGGCGCCCAGGTAATCGCGCAGCTCGCGGTGGGCGCTGTCGACGCGCGCGCGGAGGGAAGCGTCACGGGCCAGGGTCTCAAATCGTTCGGGCCCGAACGCCGCCAGGACGGCGATGGGGCTGTGATTGGAGGTGCGGAAGACGTCCGGTTCCAGGTCGCGAAACAGTTTGATGATCTGCGGATTCCAGGCCCACCACAGGTTGCGCGACAGCTCCGTGAGCTGGCTCTTGAGCTTCTCCCCGATCGTCATGGCGCGACACTATAGCCGCTTGGCGACGGTGACTACGCGAAAATCGTTGGGGAATCTGTATACTGTGGCGCCGCAAATGGACGGACAGCAACGATTCGTGGTGCTCATCATGGCTGGAGGGAAGGGTTCGCGCCTTTTTCCGCTGACGCTGGATCGCGCCAAGCCGGCGGTGCCCTTTGGCGGCCGCTATCGCATCATCGACTTCGTCCTGTCGAACATGGCGAACTCGGGGATTCGCTCGGTCTACGTGCTCACCCAGTACAAATCGCAATCGCTGGCCGAGCACGTGCAGCGGACGTGGGGACGTGGCGGGTTTGATTCGTTCGTCACCGTGGTGCCGGCGCAGATGCGCATGGGCGAAAGCTGGTATCGCGGCACGGCCGATTCGGTGTTTCAGAACATCCACCTCATAGAGGAATACCGCGCCGACGCGGTGCTGGTCTTCGGCGCCGACCACGTTTACAAGATGAACGTCCGCCAGATGACGGACTTTCATTTTCAGAAGCGGGCCATCGCCACCGTGGCCTGCCTGCCGATCCTGAAAGAAGAGGCGTCGCAGTTCGGCATCGTTCAGGTCGACGACGAAGGGCGCATCATCGGCTTTCAGGAAAAGCCCGAGCGCGACGCCGTCACCATCCCCGGCGATCCCGAACATTGCCTGGCCTCGATGGGCAACTACGTCTTCGAGCCCGGGCCGCTGGTGGACGAGCTGCGCGCCGACGCCGGCCGCGAATCGCACCACGACTTTGGCCGCGACATCCTGCCCACGCTGATCCGCACGGGGCGCGTCTTCGCTTACAACTTTGGTCTCAACCGCATCCGCGGCGTGTCCGACGAGGTGGAGAACGCCTACTGGCGCGACGTGGGGACCATCGACGCCTACTACGACGCGAACATGGACCTCAAGAACGTCGTTCCCAGCCTGAACCTTTACAACTGGGACTGGCCGATCATGACCGCCAACTTTCCCGATCCGCCGGCCAAGCTGGTCTTCGACGACGAGAACCGGCGCGGCATCGCCCTGCAGTCGATCATCTCGGGCGGCTGCATCATCGCCGGCGGTTTCGTCAAGGACAGCGTCCTGGGGCGCAACGTCTTCGTCGACGCGGGGGCCGAGGTCAAGGAATCGATCCTGTTCGACAACGTGTACGTGGGGCGCGGCGCGCGCATCCAGCGGGCCATCATCGACAAGAACGTGCGCGTGTCCGAGGGCGATCACATCGGCCACGATCTGGCGCGGGACGCCCTTCGCCACACGGTCAGCGAAGCGGGCGTGACGGTGGTGCAGAAGGCCCGCGACACGCTGCTGACGCGGTCGCGGAACTTCTGATACGGTGCCGCCCGTACGGTGAAGTCGCCTGCCATCGCCCTGGTCGTTCACGGCCACTTTTATCAACCGCCGAGGGAGAATCCCTGGACGGACGACCTGCAGCGCGAACCGTCGGCGGCTCCCGCCCACGACTGGAACGCGCGCATCCACGCCGAGTGCTATCGGGCCAACGCCTTCGCGCGCATCCACGACGCCGCCGGGCACATCCGGTCCATCGTCAACAACTATGAACGGCTGTCCTTCAACTTCGGGCCGACGCTGGTGCGCTGGATGGAGCGGGTCGATGGCCGCACGCACGCCCGATTGGTGGCGGCCGACGCCGAGCAGCGCCGCCGCCTGGGACACGGGGGGGCGCTGGCGCAGGCCTATGCCCATCCCATCGTGCCGCTGCTGACCCCAGCCGATCGGCGCACGCATCTGCTGTGGGGGCTGGCCGATTTTCGCCGGCGTTTTGGCCGCGAGGCGGAAGGGCTGTGGCTGCCGGAGACGGCGGTTTCGCCGCAGACGCTGGCGTCGCTGATCGAGCTGGGCGTGAAGTTCACCATCCTGGCCCCCGAGCAGATCGCGGCCGTTCGACCCCTTCAGACGGGAACCCTGGGAGGGTTCCCGGACCCTCCCGCGACGGACTCCGCTCGGGCCAAGCCCGAGCTCCATCCACGCGCTGGCGCCGCGACCGCAGCGACGGGCGCGACAGGCGGCAAGTGGACCACCGTCGATCGCCAGACGCTGGACACCGGGCGGGCGTATCGCTGGCTGCACCCGGACGGCAGCGGGCGGTCGATCGATCTGGCCGTGTTCGACGGTCCGCTGTCGCGGTCGGTGGCTTTTGGTGACGCCATCAGCCGGGCCGAGACCTTCCTTGACGAGGTCCAGACGTCGGCGCAGCGATCGTCGGTCGTGGGCCAGCGGCTGGTGCTGTGCGCCTCCGACGGCGAGCTGTTCGGCCACCACAAGAAGTTCGCCGACCTGGCCCTGGCCTTCGCCGGTTTCATCGAGGCGCCTCGCAGAGGCATCGAGGTCACCAACGTGGCCGCTTATCTGGATCGGCATCCGCCGACGTGGGAGGCACGCCTGGCCGACGGTCCCGACGGCGAAGGAACGGCCTGGAGCTGCCCGCATGGCCTGGGCCGCTGGCGCCGCGATTGCGGCTGCAACATGGGCGGCATGGCGCAGGGGTGGAATCAGGCCTGGCGGACGCCGCTGCGCACCGCCCTGGATCGCATCCGCGATGCCGCCGCCGATCTGTACGAGGACGCGGGGTCGGCGTTGTTCGAAGATCCCTGGGGGGCGCGCGACGCCTACGGCGACGTGGTCGACGCGCCGCTGGCCGAGCGCGATCGCCTGCTGGCGGAGTTCGGCCAGCCCGCGCTGGTGCAGGGGCGCGACGATGCGCGCGAGCGGGCGCGCCTGCTGATGGAGATGCAGCGGGCGACGCTGCTGATGTATGCCAGCTGTGCCTGGTTCTTTGACGACATCGCCGGGCTGGAATCGTCGCTGGTGCTTCGCCTGGGGGCGCACGCCGTCGATCTGTTCACCCAGGTGCGCGGCCCGGCGGCGGGGCGGGCGTTGACCGCCGATGTGCTGGCGATCCTGGGACAGGCCAAGAGCAATCGTCCCGAGGAGGGAACCGGCGCCGACGTTTATCGTCGCGTGGTCGGCCAGCGAGTCACCGGCGCGCAGGCCATCGCCACGTCGGCGCTGGGACAATTGATCGCCGGCCAGGAAGGTGTTTTTCCGGCCGACGTGCCGTTTTCGGCCGGCTATGACGTGCAGATCCTGGAGAGCCGGATGGCGCACGCCGCTTTCGGCCCGACGCTGATGGGGCGGGGGCGGGCGCAGCAACAGAGAACCGGCGTCGTCGAAGACGCTGACTTCACCGCGCACATTTCGGGCGGCGTGAATTTTCAATGCCGGGTTGGCGACCAGCTGTTCATGCTGGCGGATCTGGGCCCCGACGAACGCGAGGGTCTGTTGCGGGCGGCGCTGCCTTTGTTGCTGGAGGAGGGCGGCGACCTCACGGTCATGCGCCAGATCTTCGAGGCGGTGCGCGCGCTGGGCGTGCTGGAGGACGGTGATCAGACCCCGCACCGCCGTCTGTTCGCCGCGATGTTGATCGACGTGCTGTCGCGGCCGGCCACGGCGCTGGGTGCGGTGGCGCTGGCGTTTGCCGTGGAACTGTACGACGCGGCGGCGCTGCCGGTGGGCGCCGGCGAACGCCGCATGGTGGAGGAGCTGGTGGCACAGCAGATCGCGGCCGGCCTGCACGCCGACGATCTGACGCTGCTGGCCCGTCGCCTGGGATTCTCGACCGAGGCGATCACTGCCAGCAGGCCCGCGACGTGAGCGGCAGCGGGACCGCGTTCGAGAAGCCACAGACCGGCGGCGCGCCGCCGCTGGTGTTGTGGCTGGCCGCCGAGGCGGTGCCCTGGGCCAGCACGGGCGGCCTGGGCGACGTGGTCGGCTCGCTGCCGGCGGTGCTGCGGGCGAAAGGGTGGGACGTGCGGCTGTGCCTGCCGCTGTATGCGGACGCGCGCAAGTTCCCCATCGGGCCGGTCATCATGAATGTCGATCTGGACGTGGGATTCGGCCGCCGTCGCGTGGGCGCGGTCATCCGGGAGGCGCTGGATCCGCCGGGCGGCGTGCCAACGTACCTGGTTGAATGTCCGCTGTTCGAACGGCGCGGAATCTACGGCGCTGATGGTGACTTCTACTCTGACAATCCATTTCGCTTCGGCGTCTGGCAGCTGGCGGCGCGCCATCTGGCCGCCATGATGATGCCGGCCCCGGCTCTGATTCATTGCCACGACTGGCACGCGGCGCTGACCCCCGCCCTGGTCAAGATGCCCGGCCAGTGGCCGGCCGAGCGGCGCGACGTTCGCACCATCCTCACCATCCACAACTTGCAATATCCGGGGCAGTGCGAGCCCGGCGTGCTGACCGAGCTGGGATTGCCGCGCGAATTTTGGCACCCGCAATGGCTGGAGCATTTCGGGTCGGCGAATTTTTTGAAGGGCGGGATCCTGTCGGCGGATCGCATCACCACGGTCAGCCGCAGCTATGCCGAGGAGATCCGCACGCCGGCGATGGGGATGGGCCTTGACGGGCCGCTGCGCGATCGGGCGGGCGACCTGCTGGGGATCGTCAACGGCATCGACGTGGTGTCGTGGAATCCCGCCGCTGATTCCAACCTGGCCGCGCCTTTCGATGCCGATCACCCGACGGGCCGCGCGACGAATCAAGCGGCGCTGCGCCAGGAGCTGGGCCTTGCCGATGGCGAGGGAGCCGGCAAGGGCAAAGGAAAAGCGGCGGGCAAGGCGCGTCCGCTGCTAGGTTTCGTCGGTCGTCTCACCGACTCGAAGGGCGCTGACCTGCTGATCCAGTCAGTGCCGGCGCTGATGATCCTGGGCTTCGACGTGGTGGTGCTGGGCACCGGCGAGCGCCGGCTGGAACAGGCGCTGCGCGCGCTGGAGGTCACCTACCCGGAGCATTTTCGCGCGATCCTTCGTTTCGACGGCGCGCTGGCCCGGCGCCTTTACGCCGGCGTTGACATGATGCTGGTGCCGTCGCGGATCGAACCGTGCGGGCTGGTGCAGCTCTATGCGCTCCGTTACGGCGCGGTCCCCATCGTCCACGGCGTGGGCGGCCTGCGCGACACCGTCACCGACGGCGAGACCGGGTTCGTGTTTGCCGAGCCCACCGTCCCCGCGTTGCTGGGGGCCGTTCGTCGGGCGCTGGATTGCTTTGTCGAAAAACGCGCCTGGCAGGCGCTGGTCGCCGCCGGGATGCACCAGGACTTTTCGTGGACGCGCAGCGCCGCCGGTTATGACGGGCTTTATCGCGACGTCCTGGCCGCGCCCCCGCGGCTGCGGTCGTTGCCGCCACCCGAGGACGATCAGGCCCTGTTCGTCGACTATGGCCCGCCCTTGCCGGCGCGCCTGGCCGCTGAATCGTTGCAGCTGATGGTGCAGGGGCCGCGGCGCCTTTACGCCTACTGGGAGACGAACGAGCCGGGTCCCCTGACCTTGCTGCTGGAGGAACGCCCCACCGGACACGCGTTCATCCTGTCGGCCAATCTGCCGCCCGTCGGTGAGTACTGGATTCCGGCCCAGCCCGAACACGCCTATCGGATCCTGCTGCGGCGACGCAACGGCACCGAGGTGCGCCTGTCGAACCTGGTCCTCACCGCGCGCGACACGCCGGTGCCGCCCGGCGAGGAGAACCCGGTCTGGCTGGATCGTCTGCTGGCCGATGGCGCCGTAGATGAACAGCACGTCGCCGATCGCTGGGCCACCATCTTCCCCGAGGCGCTGCAGGTCTTCGTGGGAATGCCGCCCTGGTGGCCGGGCCGCGACACGCTGCTGGGAGATCATGTGCCCGCCTCGGCGGCCCCGGAGCGGTCGTCGTGAGCGCCGGTTACGTCGCGCTGGTCCTGCACGCCCACCTGCCGTTCGTGCGTCACCCGGAGCACGACGACTTTCTGGAAGAGGACTGGCTGTTCGAAGCCATCAGCGAAACGTACGTGCCGCTGTTGCAGGCTTTCTATCGGCTGCGCGCCGAGGGCGTCCCCTATCGCGTCACCATGTCGATCACGCCGCCGCTGGCCGCCATGCTGGACGACGATCTGCTGCGGATGCGCTATCGGCGGCACCTGTGGCGCCTGGGCGAGCTGGCCGACAGCGAGGTGCGTGGCAACGCCGCCGGCACGCCGCTCGGTCGACTGGCCCGGCACTATCAGGAGCGCTTTCGCAGCGTGGCCGATTTCGTCGACGGGTGGGGCGGCGATCTGCTGGCTGCGTTCCGCGAGCTGCAGAACGACGGCCGTCTGGAGATCCTGGCCTGCAATGCCACGCACGGCTTTCTGCCGCTGATGAGCAGTCCGGCGCCCCGCCGCGCGCAGGTCGCCGCCGGCGCCGCCGCCTATGCGCGCACGTTCGGGCGCCGGCCGCGCGGCATCTGGCTGGCGGAGTGCGGGTTTGACCACGG
>JAXDMH010000842.1:0-2635 GCA_034666225.1 Myxococcales bacterium | reverse complement strand
ATGCACCATCGAGGCCTGCGACTTTACGGATGGCCTGAAAGACTTTGAAAAATTGGACGCCAAGGTCTACGGCTGCAGCCCTGATTCCACGGAGCGACACCGCAAATTCATCGCCAAGTACAAGCTGAAGGTCACGCTGCTGGCGGACCCCGCGCACGAGACCATCGAGCGGTACGGCGCCTGGGGCGAGAAGAACCTTTACGGCAAGCTCAGCATGGGCGTCATTCGGTCGACCGTGATCATCGACCCCCAGGGGAAGGTCGCCTTCCACTGGCCCAAGGTCAGCGCCAAGGGTCACGCCGCCGCGGTCGCCGCCAAGCTGAAAGAGCTGCGCGGCTGATCCGGCAATACAAGAAGGGGCAGCTGGAGGGCCTTCGGCCACCACCGCCAAACGGATCGAGAAAGTTTTGTTGAGAAGAAAATCTTGGCGACGCCGGTTGCGGCGGCCCAGACGCAGAGGGACGACGGCTGTCGGTCGGTGCGGCAACGTCACCGGAGGGCGTTTCCGATCGGCGCGAGGGCCAACAACCCTCGCGCCGATGCGGGAACACGAGTCACGGGGAGGCGCGGATCCGCGCCGTGTGCCGCTTACTGGCCGATCAGCTTCAGTGCAGCCTGCGGGATCTGGTTCGCTTGCGCGAGGACCGAGACGCCGGCCTGCATGAGGATCTGCTGACGGCTGAGGTTCGACGTTTCCTCGGCGACGTTGACGTCGCGGATACGGCTCTGGGCGGCCGACAGGCTGACCGATTCGGTGGTGGCCGTGTTGATGACGGTCTCCATCCGGTTCGCCTGGGCGCCCATGGTGGCGCGCACCGACGAGATGGTCTGCATGGCGTCATCGATGATTGACAGCGCCCCCTGGGCTCCGGTGAGGGTGGTGAGGCTGAGGCCATTGATGGCCAACGCCGAAGCGCTGGCGTTGGCGGTGGTCACCGTGATCTGATCGTTGACGGCCACGTTCCGGATGCCGACCTGGAAGGTCAGCGCCACGGCCGAGTTGATCAGGCTGACGCCGTTGTACTCGGTGGCGTTGGCAATACGATCGATTTCGCTGGTGAGCGCGTTGACCTCGTTCTGGATGTACCCGCGCTCCGTGTTGCCGATGCCGGACGACGCTGCTTGCGACGCCAGCTCGCGAAGGCGGGTGAGGATGTTCTGGGACTCGTTCAGCGACGACTCAGCCGTCTGGATGACGTTGAGCGCGTCGTTGGCGTTGCGGATGGCCTGACCATAGCTGCGGATCTGCGCGCCGAGGTTGACGGAGATCGCCAGGCCGGCCGCATCGTCTTGCGCCTTGGTGATCCGGTAGCCTGAGGACAGCTTGCTCAACGATGCGTTGAGCCCGTTCTCCGTGTTCATCAGGTTCTTCTGCGCTTCCAATGAACTGACGTTGGTTCTGATAGACATTCCCATGGCAGATCCGTTTCTCCCTCGTGATGGTGGGTGTGGTTGTGCGCCCGAGAGCGCTTTCGTGACTCGGGGAGAGGGAAAAGCAAGGGCCGGGCCAACCGCCGCGCCAGCCTTTTGGCGCGAAAATTCAGTGGTCGTTCCAATAACTTATCGGCCGAAGTTGCCTAGCGGGCATAGGTTGACCGGCAAGATGTGCCCAGGTCGGTGCGGGGGTGTCGGGTTTGTGGCCGCCCCCGCGCTGGGTTTGTGGCGGGGTCAGCGGAGCAGCTTGTCGGGGTCGATCGGCTCGCGCGCGGCGGGAGATTTGGACGACGAGCTGGCGAAGGCGATGGTCGACGTTTCCAGGGTCAGAAAGCCCTTGAGGGGGGCGCTGGCCGGGACGTCGCTGACCACCACCTCGAAGGGGATGGCGATGCCAGAGGCGGCCTTGGGCACGGTGAACGTCGCCGAGCCGGCCCCGACGCGGGCGCGGAACAGCAGCGCCTCGTGGGTCAGCGCCGAGGTGTTGATCACCTTGCCGCGCAGCTTGAGGCCGTCGGCCTGTCGTTCCGCGCCGACGTCGATGACAAAGAAACCGCGCCCGATGGGCTGCCAGCCGGTCTTCGTCAGATCAATCTCGTCCATCACCAGCGACGCCAGGTCGCGACCCATGTCGCGCACCGCGCCCTTGAATTTGTCGACCGCCGGACCGACGTCGGCGATTTTCTGGCGCAGCTCGGCCAGCTCGGCGCGCTGCTCGTGCAGCATTTGAATTCCGTAGGCGCACACCGCCAGGGCGCCCAGCGCCAGCAAAAGAGCGAGAACGCCGACCTTGCTGATCTTCACCCGGGGATCCCTAGCACGGGGTGCGGCGTGGTGTAAGGCGCCGGCGGCCACCGAAGCAGGATGGCCATGCCGCCGAAGGTGGCCAGGCCGGCGGCGATGAACACGGCCGGATAACCGATGGCCGCCGCCAGCGCGCCCAGAGGCAGCGCCATGATCGAACCGGCCAGGAACGACCCATTCCACGCCGTCAGCAGACGGCCGCGCTCTTCGGGCGCCGTGCTGCCGACCAGGAGGGCCATGAACGAGGGAAAGAACACGCCGTGCGCGACGCCGAACAGGCCGCCGAAGATCTCCAGGCGGCCGGGGGCCAGCTGGCTCATGGCCGTCACCACGGCGGCGTACGTCCCCAGCGACAGCGCGGTCATCCGGTAGGCGCCCACGCGATCCATCACCGACC
>JAXDMH010000841.1:0-6333 GCA_034666225.1 Myxococcales bacterium | reverse complement strand
TAGATCATTGTATTTAAATTACTTTTGTCAACGATGCGCAGTGGTTGGCAGCTCATGGCAGCTCAAGGACGCTGCGCCGCGCCGCCGTCGGTCCGTCTGAGCAAGCGCTGCCGGGCCTGGGCGGCCTGGGTTCGAATTTCTTCGTCGTCGTGGGTTTCAGCCACGAAAGACAGGTAGTCGAGGGCTTCCTCGCCGCCCAGGACGGAGATCGCCTCGATGATCTTGCGCATCTCGCGCCGATCGCGGAGCGAGCGCGACTTGGTCAGCGTGGCGACGGCGCGGGCATCCTTGAGGGCGATCAGCGCTCCCAGGGCGGCGTCGCGGGTCGCCTCGTCGTCATCGGTGAGCAGCTCCAGGAGACGCGGAACCTCCCCGCGCAGCTGTCGCTGCCCGGCCATCCGGATGGCCTCCTCGCGCAGCTCGCCGGCATCCGCGGTCAGGGCGGCGTGAATGGTTTCGGGCGGGGCGCTCTCCAGCTTGCGGCGGGCGATCACGCCTTCCAGCAGATCGCCGGCGATGCGCTGGACCAGCTTGGTGAACACATCGCGCCTCAACGCGGCCACAGCGTCGCGCGCGGCGCCTTTGGGGACGGCATAGGTCTGCTCGCCCTGCCCTTGCAGCTGTTCTGCGATGGCTCCTGGCGCATCGGAGGGACGAGTGTCGAGCTGCAGCCGGACCACCGCCCGCGCCAGGGCTTTGCCCGGCACCTCGGCGCCGTCCAGGGCGAACTCCCCGCGCAGGCGGAGGACAGCACCCGGGGCACCCTGACCGGCTTCGGGCGACGACGCCGGCCGGTCGATGACGATCCCCGAGGCCAGCAGGCGCGTGGCCAAGGCATGTTCGACGCCGCCGGGATCGACGGCGACGGTCACGGCGGCGCCTTCGGGCGTCGTCAGATCGCGGATCGAAACCGCGCCCAGCGCCGGTGGCGGCGGGGGCGGCGGCGTCGACGCAGCGTCGTTGGTCCGGTGGCGGCAGCCTGATGAGCCCACAACGACCAGCAGCAGCGCTGCCACGAACGCTCCCGACGTCCGTCGCGCCGGGCCTGGAGACACCACACCCGAGAGACCCGAAAGACCCGATGCCGGCTCAGCCGGAACGGGCGCGCTTGCGGGAGGCACGTTCGCCGGGGACCACGGCATCGCCGTCGGTCGCCAGCGGGCGATCGGCGCGACGATTGCGGCGGGCGGTCTGCGCCCGGGGAGCCAAGGGAATGGTGTCGACATCGGATCGCCTCAGGAGGGCCAGTTCCACCAGCCTGAGGATCACCTCATCGTAACTGAGACCGCCCGCCTTCGCCGCCTTTGAAAAGCCGCCGGCGATGTCCGACAGGTCGCAGTTCGGATTGACGTCGATGACGTAGGGCGTTCCGTCCGTGGCCAGGCGAAAATCGAACCGGGCATAGTCGCGCAGCTCCATGGCCTCGAAGGCCTGCAGCGCGATCTGCGTGATGCGACGCTGCAGCTCGGGGGACAGGCCCTGGCAGCGAACCGGTTTGGTGCCGCGGTATTCGTCCGACGATTCAACCCACTTTCCCTCGAAGGAGACGATGTGCGGCCGCCCGGCGGGCATGTCGGAGAAATCGATCTCGTAGAACGGGAACACCTGCGGCGGTCCACTGGGTTGACCGAACAGCGAGACGTAGATTTCGCGGCCATCGATATAGCGTTCGACCAAGGCTGGCTGCCGGTAGCGCGACAGCACCGTGGCCACTCGCTCGGCCAGGGCGGCCCGGTCGTGAACCACCGACTCGCTGTAGATCCCCACCGAGGCGTCTTCGCGCGACGGTTTCACGATCAGCGGGAAGGGAAGATTCACGCCGCTGACGTCTTCCGTGGTGACGAACAGCGCCTCGGGCGTCGGCACGCCGCGCGCGCGCAGCACGTCTTTCGCCTTGTGCTTGTGCAGGGCCAGTGACAGGGCCAGCGGGCCCGAACCCGTGTAGGCGACCCCTTCGCGGTCGAGAAGCAGTGGCAGCAGCGGTTCAAATCGGTTGTCGCCGCCGATCGATTCGCACAGGTTGAACACGACGTGGGGCCGCAGCTCGCGGATGGCGGCCACTGCGGCGAGAACGTCGCCGGTGACGCCCAGGCCCGTCACATGAAACCCGTTGGCCTTGAGGATCCTCAGAACGTTTTCCGCGATGTCTTTGATGTCCTCGCGGGCCTTGTTCTCAGGGTCAGCTTCGGCGCCCTCGAAATCCCGATTGTAGGCAACGACAATGCGGGGGTTCATTTTTTGTTCACGCTGACTCCATTCTAATAATCCCGTCCTGTATTGCAATCGGTTACAGCGCTTCGAAAGTTAAGAAATGATCTCTGCGATTCCCTCCGCTGCGATCGCACCGCTTGCATCAGCGTTCGTCAGATCGTCCGGTTGCGCTTCGACGAACGCCGCGCCGAACGATCGCGCGAACGATCGCGCCACCTCTTGCGCGAGCGTCCGCAGCGACGGTGACGTGCCCAAAATATTCTTCATCGACGTCACCTGCGCCGCGGCCAGGCCGCAGGGAACAATGAGACGAAACGCGTCCAGGTCTGGTTCCACGTTCAGGGCGAACCCGTGGATGGCCACACGCTGGCGGACGTGGACACCGAACGCACATATTTTCGCCGCCGCGGTCGGCGCGGCCGCCGAACCGCCGGTTGCGTCAACCCACAACCCGGGCGCAGCGCGGTCCCAGCGCGCGGCGATACCATGTCCGGCCAGGACGTCCGCCAGCCCATCGGCCATGGCGCGCATGTGCCCGACCACACCCTGGCGAAGACGCAGCACCGGATAGCCGACCAGCTGCCCGGGTCCGTGATACGTGACGTCGCCGCCGCGCGAGACGGGCGACACGGTGATGCCTCGCTGCTGTAACAGGGACGGCGGCGCCAGCACGTGAGCGGCGTTGGCCGACCGACCAAGGGTGATGACCGGATCGTGCTCCAGCAAGAGCAGCGTCTCGGGCTGCGTCCCGGCCAGGATCTCCTGACGCAGCCGTTCCTGCAGGGCCGCGGTCGCGCCGAACGGGACGCGACCCAGCCACATCCAGCGCGGGTTCAAAACCCGCGGCAGGTCACCCCTCCGCCAGCTCGGTGAAGAAGTCGGCGTCCACAAAGTCGACGCTGACCATGGTGTTGATGACGCCGATGCCGTGGCGCACGCAGGTCTCGGCGACGGCCTGACCGTCGGCGATCTCCAGCGGCGACCCGGACTGCTTCCATTCCGAGATGCCATCCTCGGCCAATCGCCCGCCCATCAGCAAGAGACCTTCGTCCTGGCTGCGGGCGCGGATGCCGGCGCGCAGCTCGCCGATCGACCGGCGCCCGGCCGCGCTGCCGCCCGGGCGAAGGGCGATCAGGCACTTTGACGGACGCGAACCGCGGCCGCGAAGCGCCTCCACGTAGATCGTTCCCTCCACGCGCTTGACGAACGTGGTGGGACCGAATCCTTCCCGTTGCAGAAGGACACGAGCCAACGCCTCGAAGGCGGAGGCGGGAAGCTCGGCCACCCGTTTTTCCAGCGCGGCCAGCGTCCGCTCGCGCAAGGCGCGGCGCGCCTCGCCGAAGACCTGTTCGGCGCGTTCCAGCTCGCCGTCGGGTGGACGGCGGGCCAGCGCGAACAGCCCGCTGCCGGCGGCACGGACGCGCGGCCGCTGACCGGCCCGCAGGCGCTCTCGCGACTCGGCGGCCAGCGCCGTGCGCATCACCCGCCAGGCTTCATTCGGTTCACCATGAATGAGGCGACGGCGTGCAGCGGCGTCGGCGATCTGACGAACATGAACGCCGCGACCCGGGGCCTGACCGCGCAGAATTTCGATGGCGGCGTCGACCGGGGTCATGATCCGGCGTGGGGCCTGCGGGTCTCCCGCATCCGGGCCGCCGCCGTCCGTAGCGCCGGCGTCGCGGGGCAGGCTGCCTTCGCCCCCTCGCCCTTCCCCTTCGGCCGACGGAGCACCGCCGGCGCCTCCCGCGGACGCGCCCGCTGGCGCACCGAATCCTCCGCCTCCACCTGAGCCACCTTCAAAGCCAGCACCCTCGCCGCCGGGACGACCACCGAAACCAACCCCAGCGCCGCCCTCCTCGCCACGACGGCGGCGACGGCGGCGGCGGCGGCGGCGACCTAGCGGGTCGTCACCCTCGCGCGGGGCCTCTCCTGGCCGCGGTGGCGCAGCGAAAGCCCCTTCGTTCGCCGAGGCGCCTTCACCTTCACCTTCGGCCTCGTCCTCATCATCCTCGTCGTCGCCTTCATCGGCGTCGGCGCCCGCTGCTGATGGGGCGGTCGCCGGGAAAGTCTCGTCATCATCGCCCATGCGAGCTTGATCCTCCCGATCTGCGTCGGCATCGGTGTCGGCGTCAGCGGCGTCGTCACCGCCCTCGTCGCCTTCCAGAACTCCGGTCTCGGCCAGTGCTGCTGCCCGCGCGGCCGCCGACATCCTGGCCACCGCCGGCTCGTGTTCTTCCGTGATGTCGTCCGCGTCGCTGCCGCCCTCGCCGCTTGATTCGGCGGCATGGGCCGGAGCCCGGGGTGCGCCCGGTTTTTCGGCGGGGGTCGCCTCGTCGCCCCGGGTGCGTCCACGGCCCCCCCGGCGCCTGCGACGACGCCCGCGTCCACCATCAGCGGCGTCGCCGTCGGCGTCCGGCTTGGCGGCGGCAGCGGCCTTCACGGCGGGCGCCTTCGGCTCGGGCTCGCGTTCCTCGGGGCCCAGCTCCGGGTAGCGCAGCAATCCGAAAACACCGGGTTTGACACGGACGAAGGGGCTACCGGGCGCCTTTTTGACGGCGGCGGTCAGCTGCGTCTGCATCGTCACTTCCGGCGTGCGACCAACGAAGGTCAGCAGCTTCTTGGTCATCGCACGCTCGGTCAGGTCCTTGAAGTGAAGGGGCTTGCCCTCCCGACGAAGGATCTCCAGAGCGGCCTCGAGAAAGGTCATGGCGCCCGTCTTTATCACAAAAAGTGTGGTTTTGTTGGTTGTTGACCCTCTCCGCAGGCTGGACGTCGGACCGGGGACGACGGTTCGGAGCAAACCATCGGGTTTTTTGACGGAGTCACCGTCCGAGGTTACCCGTGGAGAATGACGGGTCATCGCAAGATCGGTGTGCTTCTGGGCGGTCTCTCCGGCGAGCGGGATGTCTCTATTCGATCGGGAGAGGCGATCGTGGCGGCGCTGGTCGAACGTGGGCACGACGCTGTCCCGGTGTTCGTGGATCGCGACATCGATCTGGTGCTGCGCCAGATGCGCATCGACGTGGCTTTTCTGGCGCTGCACGGCCGCTATGGCGAAGACGGCTGCGTCCAGGGGCTGCTGGAGGTCCTGGGGATCCCCTACACCGGGTCGGGCGTGCTGGCGTCGGCGCTGGCCATGAACAAGGCCAAGACAAAAGAGATCCTGCGCCTGCACAACCTCCCCACGGCGCCTGGTTACGTCATCGCCGCTGATTCGGGCGAGGACTTGATCGAAAGTCACGGCTCGTTCGGGTTCCCGGTGGTGGTCAAGCCGTCCGGGGAAGGATCATCGCTGGGCGTGACCGTGGCGCGCGACGAGATGGAGCTGGAGAGCGCTGTCGAAGAAGCCATCCGTTTCGACGATGACGTGCTGGTCGAACGGTTCGTCGAGGGCAAGGAGATCTCCGTGGGCGTGCTGGACGGCAAGGTGCTGGGCGCCGTCGAGATCGTCCCCCGCCGCGGCTTTTATGATTTTCAGAACAAGTACACCGCCGGCCGGTCGGACTATTACTTTCCGGCCCGCCTGTCGCCCGAGCGATACCGATCGGTGCTGCGCCTGGGAACGCTGGCCTTCGAGGCGCTGGGCTGCGAAGGCGCGGCGCGCATCGATCTGATCGTCAGCGAGCGGGGTAACGAGATCATCCTGGAAGTGAACACGCTGCCGGGGATGACGCCGACCAGCCTGATGCCCAAGATCGCCCACGGCGCCGGCCTTTCGTTTGAAGACCTGGTCGAGGAGATCCTGAAGGGGGCACGGCTGCGGGCCCACGGGCACCGCCGCGATCGCCGGGCGGTCCAGGTCGAACTGCAGGGACCCGAGCGGCGCACCGGCTTCCTCCCCGAAGCACATTAGGGGGTCATCTAATCTGGAACCCTGGGAGGGTTCCAGACCTCCCGCGAGGGAACTTCGGCGGCATAGCCGCCTGCGTTCCGACGCGGGGGCGCGGGGCGCGACGACGTGCGGTAAGCTTGCGGATCGTGGCGCGACGATCCCGCAAGCCGGTCCTGATCAAGCCCCCGGTGGCCAACGATGCGGCCAGCGCGGCGCTGTTCATCAACCGCGAGCTCTCCTGGCTGGAATTCAACGGCCGGGTCCTTGAGGAGGCCCGCGATCCGGGGGTG
>JAXDMH010000840.1:0-6038 GCA_034666225.1 Myxococcales bacterium | reverse complement strand
AAGTCCACCACGAAAGCCCGAAAAGGCTGGGCCTTCGAAGGTCGTCCCACGCTGCGCTTGACCGCCTCTAACGTTGGTTCCTTTTCCACGAAATCTAGATACGAGCCAAGCGGAGGAAGGATACGCGCTAAAAATCAAAAAATGCTGGACTCTCCCTGCGCGGCGTGCGGGGACCGGGCCCGATTCCGATAAAATCGATGTATTACACTGGTTTTGGAGCTGGTCGGGCCAGCGCGCGCCGGGCATCCCGGCGTTCGATTCCCAGGTCGACCAGCCGAGAAACCAGCGCGGTCTGGGTCAGGCCGGTGCTTTCCCACATTTTCGGGTACATCGACATGGCGGTGAAGCCCGGAATGGTATTGACCTCGTTGACGAACAGGGCGCCGGACTGTCGGTCCAGGAAGAAATCGACGCGGGCCATGCCCGACAGCTCCAGCACCTGGAAGGTGCGGATGCTCAGCGCCTGCACCTTCTGTTGCAGCGCCGGCGAAATATCCGCGGGAATGCGCAGCGAGGCGCCGTCCGGGTCGACGTACTTGGCGTCGTATGAATAAAATTCGTGCTGGCGTCCGACGACGATCTCACCCGGCACCGACGCCTGCGGGCGATCGTTGCCCAGCACGGCGCATTCGATCTCGCGCGCGTCGACGGCGCCCTCCAGGATCACCGTGCGATCGAAGGTCAGCGCGGCGCGCACCGCCGCTTCCAGCGCGTCGTCGGATTTCACGCGGGTCACGCCCACCGACGATCCGGTGTTGGCCGGTTTGACGAACAGCGGGAAGCCCAGTTCCCGCGCGCGCGCCAGCGCCGTCTGCGGAGCGTCCTCCAGCTCGGCCGCGGCCAGCACGCGAAAATCCACGACCGGCAGGCCGGCGTCACGCAGCAGCCGTTTGCTGACGTCCTTGTCCATGCCGATGGCTGATCCCAGAACGCCGGCACCGACGTAACCCACGTCGAGAAAATCCAGCAACCCTTGCACGGTGCCGTCCTCGCCATAGGCGCCGTGCAAGATCGGAAACACGATGTCGTCAGGTCCGGCGGCGTCCGACCAGCCGAGGGGCGGAGCGCTGGGGTCAAGGCGCAGGCGTTTCGGATCGCCGACGGCGCCCGCCAAGGTCGCCTCCGGTTCGCGCCGCCACTGCCCCTGCTTGTCGATGCTGACCAGCACCGGCTGGAAACGATTTCTATCCAGCGCCAGCCAGATGTTGCGCGCCGACAGGATCGACACCTCGTGCTCCGCCGAGCGGCCGCCGAAAAGAATGATCACGCGCATCATCAGAATGAGAATGCTCCCAAGGGCGTCTCTAGGGCGCCACGCCCAGCTGAAAAAAAAGAAACGCCCATTCGTCGGCCAGCTGGGCGATGGTCGCGGAGAGCGGCTTGCCGGCACCGTGGCCGGCCTTGCTTTCCAGGCGCAGCAAGATGGGGTGCCCTTCGTCGTTGCCTGCGTTTGCCGCCTGGGCCGTGGCCGCCTGCAGGCGCGCCGTCATCTTGCGGGCGTGCAACGGATCGACGCGCGTGTCGGTGTCGGCAGTCGAGAACAGCACGGCGGGATATGCGACGCCGTCCTTCACGTGGTGGTAAGGCGAATAGGCATACAGCCATTTGAACTGGGCCGGATCGGCGGCGGAACCGTACTCCGGAATCCAAAGCTGGGCGAGACGAAACTTGTGATAGCGAACCATGTCCAGCAGCGGTACGCCCGAGACCGCGGCACGAAACAGATCCGGTCGCTGCGTGACGGCCGCGCCGACCAGCAGCCCGCCGTTCGATCGGCCCAGGGCGGCCAGGTGCGCGGGCGAGGTGATCTTGCTTTTCACCAGCCATTCGGCGGCGGCGATGAAATCGTCAAAGACGTTCTGCTTGTGACCCAGCATGCCGGCCTGGTGCCAGGCCTCGCCGTATTCGCCGCCGCCGCGCAGGGTGGCCACCGCGTAGACGCCGCCCGCTTCCAGCAGCGGGATGATCGACGGCGACCAGGCCGGCAAGATGTCGACGTTGAAGCCGCCATAGCCATACAGCACCGTGGGCCGGTGCTCATCGGGCGGCACGTCCTTGCGGTGGATGAGGAACATCGGGCAGCGCGTTCCGTCGCGCGAGGTGAACCAGACCTGATCGATCAGATACGCTGCGGCGTCGACGGGAGCGGGCAGCTTTCGCCAGATCGGATCGACGCCCGTCGGTTTCTTGGCGTCTTTTTTGGGGGCCGCGCCGCCGGCGTGACGGAAAACGGCGGTCGGCGACAAGAACGACGTGTACGAATAAAAGAGTTCGTCGCCCTTGCGATCGCCGCTGAGGGCGGTGACTTGCCCCAGCCCCGGCAGCGCCAGCTCGCGCAGCGGTTTGCCGGTGTCGGTGAAAAGGCGAATGCGTGAGGCGGCGTCGACCAGATAGTGGGCCGCCAGCTGGCCGCGCAGGTAGACGGCGCCCTTGAGGATGTCGGCGCTCTGGGGAATCACTTCGATCCAGTGGGCGCGTTCGGGCCTTTGCGGATCGACGCGGAAGATGCGGCCGCGTGGCGCATCCTGATTGGATTGCACGAAGATTCGATCGGGCAAGACCTCGACCACCGAGAACTGTGCCTCGATCCCGACAGCGATCGGCACCGGCACCGGCAGCGCCGCCGCCTGGCGATCGACCAGAAAGAGTTCGCTGCGCGACCAGCCCTGCTCGACGCTGATGACCAGCCAGCGTCCGTCGGACGACAGCGTCACGCCCGGCCAGTCCTTGAGGTCGCGCCCCTCGCCGAAAATTTTCTGATCGCGCGCCGGATCGTCACCCAGCGTGTGAAAGAAAACCGCGCGGTGATAGCGCTCGTCACCGGCCGGGACCTCGCCGACCGCCGGGTAGCGCGTGTAATAGAAACCCTTGCCGTCGGGCAGCCAGGCCACCGAGCAGGCACGCGTGCGGGGAATCTCGTCGGGCAGATCGCGCCCGGTCGTCACCTGTCGGATCCGCAGCACCGATTCTTCGCTGCCGTTGGCCGAGACGCCGTAGGCGACCGCCGCGCCGTCTTCCGACGGGTACCACCAGTCCAGCGAACACGTCCCGTCGCTGGCCAGCGTGTTGACGTCGACCAGCGGGCGATCGGCACCGGCCCCGACGCCGTCCAGGCCGTCGCGCACGTACAGCACCGGCTGGTTCTGCTTGCCGTCGCGCCGCGTGTAAAAATACCGCCGCCGCCCGCGCCCGGCGCGCGCCATCGGCGCGCCCAGCGAGCCATTTTCGAACAGCGTCCACAGCCGCTGCTCAATGGCAGCGCGGACCTTCACGGCGTCCAGCGTGGCGCGCGTCAGGGCATTCTGGCGCTCGGTCCAGGCGCGCACCTCGGGGGCGTCGGCGTCTTCCAGCCAGCGATAGGGATCGGCCACGTCGACGCCGTGGATCCGTTCCACCACGCTGTCTTTTCTGGTCTGGACGGGCGGTGCTTTGGCGAAGGCCACCGCCGACCACAATACGGCCGTCACCACCCATCCGGAAAACCATCGTTCGTGCCGACGGGCGTGCTTCATGGGGCGGGATTGGCGCCGGCGCCAGTCGCCGCCGCCGCCGGGCCGGTCGCCGCCCGCGCCGGCAACTGCCCCAGCATCGTTTGCACCATGGCGTCCACGTCCAGGGGATCGTCTGCGTCCAGATCCAGGTTCTGCCGCGCGTGCCACAGGATGCGTCCGTCGTACGCCGACACCAAGGTCATCGCCACGTACAGATCGTCGCCGCCGAAAACCTCGTCCTCGTGGGTGACGGTTCCGTCGTGCGTGTACTGCGGGCCGTCCAGCGGCACGATGATGCCGACGCCCACCCCGATGTGAGGCCCCCCGCCGTAGACGCGCCCCCCACCCACCGGCGCCGGTGGCGGCACGCCCCGTCCGCGCGGCGCGATCAAGGCACCCCCCGGCGGCGCAGCCCGGGGCGCCGCCAAGCGGGCCGCCCCCGTCGGAGGCGTGCCGCGGAAGGCCGGTTGCCCGCGCCAGCCTCCGCCACCCCCGCTGCGGCCCGGCGAACCACCCGGTGCACCACCGCCGCCGCCTTTGGACTGGGCGATGGTGGCCAGGATGATGGCCGCCACGATGACCACGATGAAGACGACGCCCAGGATCTGCGCCGCCCGTTTGCCGTTCGAGACCGTGACCCCTTTGACGTTCACGTACAAAAGCGCGTCCGATTGGGTGGCCCAGCCCACCCGCGCCGCCAGCTCGGGCGCCACAAAGCGGGGCGGCACCATCGCGCCCTCGCCGCCACCATCGGGGCTGTTGGCGAACTGCAGGATCCCGTTGGCCAGCCAGCCCAGCTCGTCGCGGCTGACCAGCAGGCTGCCGTCTTGGGCGAAAATTCCGTCCCAGCGCGCGCTGAGGTCGACGTCATAGCCGCGGCTGTGCAAAAGATTCCCGATCGCTTTGACCGTTTCGGTCGACACCATCTGGCCCATCGCCGCCGACGCTGCCGGGTCGTTGTCTCCCACCTGATCCAGGATGACGAAAACATCGGGCGGCAAAAGCGCGATGCGGGACGGGGTGTACGTGCGCTGGGCAAAGAAGGGCTCGACCATCGGCTTCGGCGCCGTGGCGCAGCCGCTGGCCCACGCCAAGGTCGACAGCAGCAATGGGGCGGCGGCTCGTCGCAATGATCCCAGCGCACCATGCGCCGTCCCAAACGCACCGGGCGACCCCAGCGTCATCGCCGTGCTTCGATGGCCGCGCACCATCCTTGGCAACTTAGCACGCCCGATCGCCGCGGACCCGCAGTCGGCCGCGCGCCTGGCGGCGACCCGGGGTATGCTAGCCGAAGGCCCGTTCGGGATCCCCCAGATGAAGACGCTGCGCTGTCTGCTCACCGCTGTGGCCTGGCTGCTCGCCGCCGGTGGTCCGTCCAGCGCGGCAAAGAACGCCGCGCCCCAGACCCGCCGCGCCGACAACCAGCAAAGCGCTCTGCGCATGACCGTCGACCGATCGAAATACGACGAACAACAGCACCGCCTGGAAGTGAAGGTGTCTCATCCGGTCCCGGCCATCTCCATCAAGGTGACGGGCATGTCCGGTGAGGTGCTGGCCGACGAGCGGCAGGATTTTTCCGGACGCCCCGCCGGCGCGCCACTTGTCATCACCTGGCATCCCAGCACCGACGAGAAGGTGGCCCGCATCGAGCTGCACGCCGCCGACACCCGCGGCTTCGTTTTCGACGTGATCCTCACCCCCTGGTTCTTGCCCATCCCCCACCAGGAGGTGAACTTCAGAACCGACTCGGCGGACATCGACGAGCCCGAGGTTCCAAAGCTGGAAGACGCCTATACCTGGCTGGTGGAGCACCTGGCGGAGATTCGCGCCAAGGACATCAACCACGAACACCGCAACTTGACCCTGCACATCTGCGGTCACACCGACACCGTCGGCGACGCCACGCACAACTTCAAGCTGTCGGAAGCGCGCGCTCGCTCCATCGCCGCCTGGTTTCGGAAAAAAGGCGTCGCGCTGCCCGTCGCGTACGCGGGCTTTGGCGAATGGTCGTTGCTGGTCAGCACCGCCGATCAGGTCGACGAACTGCGCAACCGGCGCGCCGACTACATCCTGTCGGACGACGAACCGTCGATCAAAACGCGCGGGCCGCGGCCGGTCTGGAAGAGGCTCAATTGAAATTGGCGGGCGCCACCACCGCTTTGCCATTGCTGCTGGCGTGCGCGACCGCTCCGGTGTCGCCAGCGCTGGCGCCGGTGACGCTGGCGCAGACCTGTCCCGTGGGCCCGTACTGCGTGACCGGTCAGATCGACGACCAGTTCGCGCTGGCCGTGGCCGGCGCGCGCTGCTTTGTGCTGAGCGCCGAGGGCCAGTTGAGCGAGGTCACCTCCGATGCGCGCGGGGTGTTTCTCATCGACGGCCTTGGCGCCCTGCCGCACGACGTTCGTTTTGAAAAGGCCGGCTTTGAAGGCCAGGTCGTCCCGGTCCTGTCGGGCGGGGCCGGCACAGCCGCCCGCGCCTACGTCACGCTCCATCGCAACGACCAGAGCGAATCGCCGCCGGCGCATTAGTCGCTCCGTTCGCGCTAGT
>JAXDMH010000839.1:0-3004 GCA_034666225.1 Myxococcales bacterium | reverse complement strand
GACCACCACCGCGGTGTCATCCGCGCGGAAGTATCCGCGGTCCCCGGTGAGATAGAGGCGATCGTCCGGGTCGGTCGCCTGCGGATTGGATCGAAACCGCTGTCGCGTTTCCTCCGCGCTGTTGAGGTACCCCGCCGAGAGATACGGCGTGCGAACGGCGACCTGACCGGTGATGCCGGTCGGCGCCACGACACCCTGTTCGTCCAGCACCAGCAGCTGGGTGTCTGCGATGCCCGCGCCGACCGGGACCGGATCCTGGCTATCGGCGGGATCAAAGACGTGAAACCCCATGGCCTGGGGCGTCTCCGTCGTGCCATAGAAGTTGACCACCGTCGCCCCGCCGGTCATCTCCGCCATCTCGACGGCGCGGGCCCGGCGCAAAGAATCGCCGCCCGAGAACAGATACCGCGCGTCCCGAAGCGTGACGTTTTCGGGGCGGCCGGCGCCGATGATGCCGAATATTTGCGGTGTCCCGTGGATGTGGCTGATGCGGGATTCGGCCAGCCAGGTAAAAAGTTGGGAGGGATCGGACAGCAGGCGCGGTTCCGGTATGTGCAGCTGGGCCCCCACCGTGAGGGGCACGAACACGTCGCGCAGCACCGGATCATGCGCGATGCCCGAGAGCATGCTGAACCGTGAGCCGGAGCCGGCGTTGAAGCGCGCGGCGTACCAGTCGATGAAGTGGACGAGGGGACGGTGCGCTGCCTGCACGGCCTTGGGGACGCCGGTGGTCCCCGACGTGAAGAGCACATAGGCGATCGCTTCGGGCCGTGCCTCGTCAATGGGCGCGGCGGAAGCATCGTCCCCGTCGCTGTCGAGATCGGTCGACCTCAGGCGGAAGGCAGCACCGGGGCGGGCTATCGTTTCGGCGATGCGGGCGTCCTCCGCCGTCGCGTCCAGGAGCAGGAGCGGCGGCGCGGCCAGTTCGGAGAGCAGCTGGGTGAGACGCTGCGCCGGGTATGAAGAGTCGAGAACGGCGAAGGCGCGCCCGGCCCGCAGACAGGCGAGCATGGCCACCACGGTATTCGCGTCGCGCTTGCCATAGATAGCCACCAACGATGCCGGGGCGGTGTGGGCGGCCAGGCGCCGGGCCAGATGGCGCGTCCGTCCTTCAAGCTGGCCATAGGTCAGCCGGGTCGCCAACCCCACGATCGCGATGGCGTCGGGACGGCGCCGCGCCATATCAAGAAAGCCGTCGAAGATCCGTCGGCGATCCTGGGGAGACGGTCCGGCCAATGCTGAATCAAGCCGAGGACATCGCAAGCTCTCCACCGGTGCGCGGTTCATCTTGCCGTCGATGGAGCGGCCACGTCGCGACTATAACATCAACATCACTGGCTTGGCGCCCGGCGGCGCCCCGGCGATGAAACTCAACCCGGCATGTCTGACGGCCGATGACGCAAAAGACACTTTGCCTGACCCGAAAGAAGCGCCCCGGTGTCCGTTCAGACGTGTCGTGGTGAAAAGAGGTGGAGCCGTGATTGAGGTTCTGGTTCAATTAGAAGAAGTGCTTGGGATTTGTCATTCAGGCGCGGTGGAGCACTGGTTGGCCGTTCGGAACGATGAGGGCCGACGCGTCCTGGTCGGCTGGTCCGGGGCTCGATGAGCGATCGGTCTGATGACGGCGAAGCCGCTTCGCGCGTTGCCGTGATCGGCATGGCCGGGCGCTTTCCCGGCGCGCCAGACGTGGCCACATTCTGGAAGAACCTGCGCGACGGCGTCGAGTCAGTGAAGTTCTTCACCGACGAGGAACTCCTCGCGGCCGGCGAGGACCCGGCGCTGTTGCACGATCCGGCGTACGTCAAGGCGTGGCCGGTGCTGGAGGACATCGAGCTTTTCGACGCGGGATTTTTTGGAATGAGCCCGCGCGACGCGGCGGTGATGGATCCCCAGCACCGCTTTTTTCTGGAGGTGGCGTGGAGCGCGATGGAGGACGCCGGCTATGCGCGCGATCCGCACGAACACTCTGTGGGCGTGTTCGCCGCGTGCGGCATGAACACGTACATGATGTACCACCTGGTCACGAACGCCGAGATCATGCGCACTGTGGGCGAGTGGCTGGTTCGACACAACGGCAACGACATGAACTTCTTGGCCACGCGCGTGTCGTACCAGATGAACCTCACCGGCCCCAGCCTCAATGTGCAGACGGCGTGTTCGTCGTCTCTCGTGGCGCTGCACCTGGCCTGTCAAAGTCTCCTTAACGGCGAATGCGACGTGGCGCTGGCGGGCGCCTCCGCCTTCTCTTTGCCGCAGAACAAGGGATACCTGTTCAAAGAGGGCGAGATTCTCTCGCCTGACGGCCACTGTCGCCCCTTCGACGCCGCGTCTGCGGGCACCCTCTTTGGCAGCGGGACTGGCTGCATCGTCTTGAAGCGGCTCTCCGACGCCATCGCCGACGGCGACAACGTGCTGGCGGTGGTACGCGGCTCGGCCATCAATAACGACGGCGCCCAGAAGGTCGGATACCTGGCGCCCAGTGTCGACGGGCAAGCGCGCGCCATCGCCGAGGCGCTGGCCATGGCCGACGTCGATCCCGCGACAGTGTCGTATATCGAGACTCACGGCACCGGCACGGCGGTCGGCGATCCCATCGAGATCGCGGCGCTGACCGAGGCCTACGGCGCGCGGATGGATCTGCCCGGCACCTGCGCCATCGGTTCGGTGAAGGGGAACATCGGCCACATCGGCGAGGCGGCCGGCATGGCCAGCTTGATCAAGATCATCCTTGGACTGCAGCACCGCCAGCTGCCGGCCAGCATCAACTTCGAGCGCCCCAATCCACAGATCGATTTCGCGAAGACCCCCTTCTTCGTCAACGACAAGCTGCGCGAGTGGAGCGCCCCCGCGGGTGCACCGCGCCGGGCCGGCGTGACGTCGCTGGGCGCTGGCGGAACCAACGCGCACGCCATCATCGAGGAGGCACCTGCGCCGGCGCCGCCGACCAAGGCCCGCGCGCAGCAGCTGCTGGTGCTGAGCGCGAAGTCGGCGGCGTCGCTGGACC
>JAXDMH010000838.1:0-12404 GCA_034666225.1 Myxococcales bacterium | reverse complement strand
GCAGCAACGCCTCGCCTGGATGGATGCAGGAGCTGGTGCAAGGCGCCTATTCGTACAGCCCTGACGTCCTGGTCGGCTATCACAAGACGACTGAGTGGGCCGGTCCCTGGGCCGATTCGGTTCCGGCCGATCTGCAGTGGAACGGCGGCGGCTCGAACTACGGTTGCTGGGAGTAACGGTCGTGGCGGCGACAGAGCGACGACGGGGACGAACGCTGGTCCTTTGCGGGGCCGCGGGGGCGGTGCTGCTGGCGGCGCTGCTGATCCGCGGTTCACGTCCCGGCGCGCCCGCTGCCCCCGCGCCGGTGGCCGATGACACCGCTCCGTCGGTGCCGCCGTCGTCCCGCGCCCCGTCGCCGCCGGCCCAGCCGGCCGCCGATGGGGCGCCCGGCGCGCCCATCATTGATGAGGTGCGCGTGGAAAAGCCGGTGGTGTGCGAAGGCGAGGAGAACCTGATCACCATCCGCGCGCACACCCCGCAGGGGAAAGACGATGCGTTCCTGAGCTATGTCGTCGGCGAGGCGGTGGGGCGCAGCGTCCCCCTGCACGCCTATCTGCCGCCGCCTGGCCAACCCGAAGCACCCCAGCGCATTGTTTCGGTGTTCGGGCGCAACGGCGTGGCCACCCGCGTGCCGGTGCCCGCCTACCAGGTCAAGCATTGTCCGCCCGACTACGCGTTGGCGGTGACGTACCGGCAGATGCCCAACGCCCACGCCGAATTCGAACTGCTGGCCAAGATCAGCGTTCCCAAAGGAAAGACGTCGTTCGCGGCGACCACGTTTCACTGGCTGTTCGGCGACGGACGGGCACAGGACACCAACACGCCCAGCGTCGTTCATCAGTTCGCGACGCATGGACAGTCGCTGGACGAGCAGTTCCTGATCGCCGTCGACGCCAAGAATGCCGCCGGCAGCGTGGTCCGGGGTCGGCTGTCACTGCCGGTGCGCGACGACGAGTTCGAGGCCCTGGCCCTCAAGGACATGCTGGTGCTGTCCAAGGAGCTGAACCCGCGCTTTCCTCAGATGGACGCCCAGCACCAGGTCAAACAATCGGTGCGCGTCTTTCATCATCGCCCGCAGCCGGTGCATCTGGAGCAGGTGGTGATCTCGTACCGGGCGGTCGACGGTTCCGCGCCGCTGCCGCCCGAGACCAAGCCGGCCGCCGCGCTGTTTGGCACCAGCGAGCTGCCGCCCGACCCGGGGATCGAATTGACGCTGAACCTGGACCTGGCCCAGCACCCCACGGTGGCCATGGTCGACTATTACGTGACCGGCACGACCAAGGACGGCTTGCCGGTGTACGGAGAATTTTCCGTGATGCGCCCGGCGGAGCAGCCGTCGCCGCAGACCGGCCAGCGCGTGATGGATCCCATCCTGGTCGAGAAGATCAAGCGCGCGCGAGCGGCGCTGGCCAAGTCCGTGGTCAACGACGAAGACCTGCGCACACTGGCCAATCGCGGCGACTTTGACGACCTGCCGTCGCAGGAATCTGCCCCGCATCCGCGCCTCGACGGCAAGGCCCTGCATGCCACCACCCGCGCCGAAGAGCGCGCCCGCGCCGCAAAGTAGCCGCCCCAAAGACGGAAAGACAAGATGGAGAGCCACATGCGAGTCGCACCACCCTGCCAGCCGAAGACGTCGCCGGCGAGCAATTCACCTACGCCACCCGCGCGCTGCAATCCCTGTGCGAAAAAAGGCCAGGCGATCGCGCCATCTGTCACGCCGACGGCGTCGGGTGCGGGTTTGGCGGAACGCGCGGCCCGTCGGGCAGCGCAGCGCTGCTTCTGTGGGCCCTCCTGCTCGGCGGGCGCCGACGGCGGCTCTGGATCCGCCAAGAGTGAACGCGCCGGTCAGTTCTTGAAGCCGGAGCGGGCGCCGCGGGGCAACAGCGAGCTGCCGCCCACGGAATCGTCCACGGTGGACGCCCGTCGCGCCTTGCCGGCGGGGACGGCGTACAGCACCTCGATGCGGCGCGCGTTGGCGTCCGCCGTGCGCTGGGCCAGCTGCTTGACCGCCGATTCCAGCTCGTCGATGGCGGCGTCGGCCGTCTGCAGCGGGCTGGCGGCGGAGACGAGGTTGGATTTCAAACAGTGCAGCTCGCGTCGCGCGCTGCCGGCGCCCACGACCGATCGGCGAGCCAGGTCGCCCAGCTCTTCCACGAACGACAGCAGCACCTCTTGCGGGGCGGCGCCGCGGGTGGTCTCGCGGGACGCCTTGAACGTGGCATCAACCAATCCCTCGGCGACGGATTCGAACACGGCGCTGATGCGGGTCAGCTCGCTGATGAGGCCGATGCTCTCGGCGACGTGCGCGCGCGCCTTCACCAGCTCGGCGTGTGCCTGCTGGGCCAGCTGCGACGCTTCGACGAATTCGTCTTTCGACCCCGCCTCCATCCTTTTCTCCCCATCACCGGAACCGTCGAATGCTGAGCTGGACATCGTCTGACCTCCATCCGTTTTAGGCGACCGCTCGATGGTAGCAACCGCCCACCCACAGGCGAGTACAATCAGCTCCATGTCGTATTGTTAAATACAAATTACGACACCGACATCCAGCGTCGGGAGGCCGTAGGCCGCGGTTTTCTGGGACATTGGGCGGCGCGCCGCGGCCAGGTACAGTGGGCTCCATGAGGCTGCCCGCCCGCGGATGGATCAGCGCCGATCCGCGCAGCCTTGGTCTCGGTCGGATCGCGCTGGGGCTCGCGCTGCTGCTGGATCTGCTCCGGCGTGCGCCCGAACTGACGCTCTTCTACACGAACGTCGGGTTGCTGCCGAACCACACGGTGCTGTGGCAGCCGACGGTGCGGCGCCTGCTGTCGATGTTCTTCATGGTCTCGCTGCCGCACGAAGCGGTGCTGGCGTTTGTGATCAGCGCGTTCTGTTTCTTGGCGCTGACCGTCGGTTTTCGCACCCGCCTCTTCCACGCGCTCAGCCTGCTGGCCACGCTGAGCCTGCATAACCGGGTCATCTTCATCGAAGGGCCGGGCAGCACGGCGCTGGGCGCGCTGTGCCTGTGGACGCTGTTCTTGCCGCTGGGCCGGCGATTCTCCGTCGACGCGGTGGCGCGCAGCCTGCGGAAGCATCCCGATCTGACGGCCGCGGATCTGGACGCCGCGCGGTTCCCGCCCGCCGACACCACGCCGGTCGCATCGCTGGCGGTGGCCGGGTTGCTGCTGCAGCTGGTGGCGATGCTGGGGCTGGGGTTCGCCAATCGTCAGGGAGCGACCTGGAGCGACGGGACGGCGCTGCACTATGGCCTGCACCAGGATCGCATCGTCACCTGGCTGGGCGTCTGGGCGCGCGAGCACTGGCCGCAGTCGCTGTTGCGGGCGGGCAGCGCTGTTGTCTTGTGGCTGCCGCTGGTGATCGCGGTGCTGGTGGTGATGGCGTTGCTGCCCGCAGTGCGCGTCGGCGCGCGACGTCTGGCGATGGTCCTGCTGGTGGCGCTGGTGATTGTGCAGACGTCTCTGGTCAACCTGGGCAGCTGGGGGGTGGCCTTGCTGGCCTACGTGCCGTTCCTGATGACGGCGCGCGATTGGGAATGGTTGTCGGCGCGGGCCCGCCGCCGAGCGGTCACCCGGGTGGTTTTTTATGACGGCGACTGCGGGATCTGTTTCCAGAGCGCGCGGATCTTGCGGCGGCTGGATCGGCTGGGGCGACTGGTGGTGGTGCCCAACGACGACACCAGCCTGTTTCCCCCGGGCTTTTCCATTGATCCAGCGCTGCTGGAGAAAACGATCCTGGTCGTCGATCCCGCCAGCGGCCGTCGCCGGATCCGGGCCCAGGCCTTTGCCGAGATGTTCCGGGTCCTGCCGGGAGCGGCGCCGCTGGCGTTCTTCATGCGTCTGCCGCTGGTGCGAACCGTGGCCGGCCGGGTCTATGATCGGATCGCCGTCAACCGGACGCGCATTTCGACCTGGCTGGGGCTGGCGGCTTGTGGCATTCCGGTTCGCCCGTCGTCGCCCGCGGAGGTGAAACCGGCGATGGCAGAGAAGACAGCAACGCCCACCGGCTCGCCGATCTGCCGAGGCTGGCGCTGGTTGCGCGGCAAGAAATCACAGACACGCGAGCTGCTGGCGGCGTTCGTGCTACTGGCGCTGGGCAGCGACGCGCTGGCGGCGAATCCCGCCGTGCCGACGGCGCTGAGAGATCTGCGTCCGGATTGGGTGGCCACGCTGGTCGGTTACGCGGGCCTGCAGCAGGCGTGGACGTTCTGGGCGCCGGACCCGCCGCTCGGCGATCGCATGGTCTTCGTCGATGCCCTGACCGGCGACGGGCGGCACGTCGATCCGTTCAACGCCGCCGGCAGCCGCGTGCACGAGCTGCCGGTGACCGCCATCCCTGCGCGCCTGGGACAAAGCGCCCTGTTCGCCGCGTACTCGGCGCGCATCCCCGAACGCTTCGTCTACCATCAGGCCTTCCTTGAATGGGTGATGCGCCAGCAAGGGCGCCCTGGCGATCAGATCGTCTCGTTTGACGCCTGGGTGATCGACGACGACAGCCCACCCCCCGGCGAGACGGTCGCCCGCGGCGGGCGACCGCGGTTGTTCCTGCATCACGCGCCGCCGCCATGACCGATTCGACGCCATCATCGACAGGATCGACGACGGGATCGACGCTGCGCCAGGCCTTGGTGCGCGCTTACCTGACCATTGATCCGCGCAGCCTGGGACTGGGTCGCATCGCGCTGGCGCTGGTGTTGCTGTTGGATCTGGCGCGCCGGATCCCGGGGCTTGCGCTCTGGTATTCGAACGACGGGTTGCTGCCCAACCACATGATGCTGTGGCGGCCGCCCACACAGTGGATGTTCTCCCTGTTCTTTCTGGCGTCGTGGACCGACGAGGCGGCGCTGGGCTTCGTGGTCTGCGGCTTCGTCTATCTGGCGTTGCTGATCGGCTGGCGCACCCGCCTTTTTCAGGTGCTGGCGCTGATCGCCCTGTGGAGCTTGCACAGCCGGGTCACGTTCGTCGAAAACGGCGGCGACTGGATGCTGGGTGAACTGACGCTGTGGACGGCGTTCCTGCCGCTGGGGCGGCGGTTCTCCGTCGACGCGGTGCTGGCGGCCCGGCGACGCGCGGCGCCCCCGGCAGCGTCCGACGCTGACGCCGACGGCCCGGTGATCTCGGTGGCGGTGCTGGCGCTGCTGGTGCAACTGGCGGTGTCGTATCTGTTCAATGCCCTTCACAAGGGCGGCCCGACCTGGCGCGAAGGCTCCGCCGTTCACATGGTCCTGCATCAAGACCGGATGGTGACCGCCTTTGGCGTCTGGATGCGGCCGCACATGACGCCGCTTCTGTCCCGGGCGCTCAGCTACGGCAGCCTGGTCATGGAGGGGCTGCTGCCGCCGCTGATCCTGAGCCCGTGGCGGCAGAGGTTCACCCGGCGCCTGGCCATCGCGTTCATGCTGGCCCTGCACATCGGCCTGCAGATGTTCATCAACGTCGGGGTCTTTTCGTGGGCGATGATCGCCTACGCGCCTTTCTTGCTGACGCCCGCCGACTGGCAGGCGCTGAGCGCCCGACGGCGGCTGGCGAAACTGGGCGGGCGCCTGTCGGCGCGGGCCCAGGCGCTGGTGGTCAGAATCGGTCGGGCTTGCCGGCCGTCGTCCGCTTTGTCCACTTTGTCCGCTCTCGCGCCGCCGGCCGCTCCGAAGATCCCCGCGGTCCAGCAACTTCGTCGTCTGCTGACGCTGGCGCGCGAGGGGGCGGCAGCCCTGATGCTGGTGGTCTTGCTGACGGAGCTCTTCATCGGCAACCCGCTGCTGTCGACGAAGGTGCGCCTCTGGCAGCCGGGGTGGGTGAAGGCGCTGGTGGCCTACCCGCGCCTGATCCAGGCCTGGACCATGTTCGCCCCCGACGCGCCCACCGTCGACGAAACCGTGGTGGTCGACGCCGTCACCGCCGACGGTCGCCACGTCGATCCCTACAGCGACAGGGCCGGTCGTTACGCCAACCCCGGCAGCGACAGAATCCCCGCCCGACTGGACAACGATTCGTTCTTCTTCAACTACTCGGCGCGCATTCCCTTCAATTCGCAGTACTGGGGAGCCCTCCAGGAATGGATCCTGGCGTACCCGAATCGCACCGGCCGGGCGGAGGATCGCATCGTCCACTTTGACGCCAGCATCGTCGAAGATGACAGCCCGCCGCTGGGGCAGACGCAGCCGTCAAAGGTGCGGGCGCGGGTATTTTTGAGCTGGCCGCGCCACTGACGTATCACCCCTCGACAACGTCACCCTGGAACCCTAAGAATCGTCACATGGCGAACAGCTTCGGGACGTTGTCCACGCTCAAGGTCGGGAACAAGGAGTACGCGGTTCACCGACTGTCCGCGCTGAAAAAAGCCGGGCTGGATCCCGATCGCCTGCCGTTCTCGTTGCGCATCCTGCTGGAGAACCTGCTGCGCACGGAAGACGGACGCACCGTGCGTGCCGCCGACATCAAGACGCTGGCCGGCTGGCAGCCCAAGTCCGAGCCCGCCGACGAGATCGCCTTTCAGCCCAGCCGCGTGCTGCTGCAAGATTTCACCGGCGTGCCCGCGGTGGTCGATCTGGCGGCGATGCGTGAGGCGATGCGGCGCCTGGGCGGCGACGCCAAGAAGATCAACCCGCTGTTGCCGGCCGAGCTGGTCATCGATCACTCGGTGCAGGTCGACGAATTCGGATCGCCGCAGGCGTTGTCGCTGAACGCGGCCATCGAGTTTCAGCGCAACAAGGAGCGGTACGCGTTTCTGCGCTGGGGACAGTCGGCCTTCCGCAATTTCCAGGTGGTGCCGCCCGACACCGGCATCGTCCACCAGGTGAACCTGGAATATCTGGCGCGCGTGGTGTTCACGGCGCCGCCCGCCGCGCCGGGCGAATTGCCGATGGCCTATCCCGACACCGTTGTCGGCACCGATTCGCACACCACCATGGTCAACGGCCTGGGCGTGCTGGGCTGGGGCGTGGGCGGCATCGAGGCGGAGGCGGCCATGCTGGGCCAGCCGATGTCGATGTTGATCCCGCAGGTGATCGGATTTCGCCTGCACGGCAAGCTGCGCGAGGGATCGACGGCGACGGATCTGGTGCTGGTGGTGACCGAGCAGTTGCGCAAGCGAGGCGTGGTCGGCAAGTTCGTCGAGTTCTTTGGCCCGGGCGTGGCCGCGCTGTCGCTGGCCGATCGGGCCACCATCGCCAACATGGCGCCCGAGTACGGCGCCACCTGCGGCATGTTCCCCATCGACGCCGAGACGCTGCGCTATCTGCGTTTCTCCGGGCGGCCCGAGGAGCAGGTGGCGCTGGTCGAGGCCTACGCGCGCGAGCAGGGGCTGTTCGGGGCCGGCGAGGTCAAGGCGCCGGAGTACACCGACACCATGGATCTGGATCTGGCCAGCGTGGAGCCGAGTCTGGCCGGACCGAAGCGCCCGCAGGATCGCGTGCGCCTGTCGGCGGCGCGCCAGTCGTTCGAGCAGGCGCTGCCCTCGCTGATCAAGCCGAAGAAAAAAGCGGCGGGCGAGGCGGCGGCCGCCGCCGGCGTCGCGGCGGCGAGTAATGCGGCCCCCGACGTCAAGCATGGGTCGGTGGTCATCGCCGCCATCACCAGCTGTACCAACACGTCGAACCCGTCGGTGATGGTGGCGGCGGGGCTGGTGGCGAAGAAGGCGGTGGAGAAGGGCCTGGACACCAAGCCCTGGGTCAAGACATCGCTGGCGCCCGGATCAAAGGTGGTCACCGAGTACCTGAACGAAGCCAAGCTGACGCCGTTTCTCGACAAGCTGCGCTTTCACACCGTCGGCTACGGCTGTACGACCTGCATCGGAAACTCCGGGCCGCTGCCGGGGCCGGTGTCGCAGGCCATCGACGAGCGCGACCTGGTGGTGGCGTCGGTGCTGTCGGGCAACCGCAACTTCGAGGGGCGCATCAATCCCGAGGTGCGGGCGAATTATCTGATGTCGCCGCCCTTGGTGGTGGCCTTCGCGCTGGCCGGACGCATCGACATCGACCTGGACACCGAACCGCTGGGCACCGATGGCGCTGGCCAACCGGTTTTTCTGCGCGACATCTGGCCGACCACCGACGAGGTGACGAAGACGATGGCGGCGGCCATCAAGCCCGAGATGTTTGTCCGTTCGTACAGCGTGGTGTTCGAGGGCGACGAGCGCTGGCAAAAGCTGGCCGTGCCCCAGGGTGAGACCTACGTCTGGGAGGGCGATTCAACGTACATCAAACATCCGCCGTACTTCGAGGGGATGCAGAAGACGCCGGCCCCCGTCGGCGACATCCGGCAGGCGCGCGTGCTGGCGTTGCTGGGCGACAGCGTGACCACGGACCACATCTCGCCGGCGGGATCGATCAAGAAGGACGGCCCGGCCGGCAAGTACCTGCTGGCCCACGGGGTCGACGCCAAGGATTTCAATTCGTACGGCGCCCGCCGCGGCAACCACGAGGTGATGGTGCGCGGGACGTTCGCCAATGTCCGGCTGAAGAATTTGCTGGCGCCGGGGACAGAGGGCGGCGTGACGCGCCACCTGCCCGACGGTCAGGTGATGTCGATCTTCGATGCGTCAGTGCAATACGCCGCCGAGAAGGTGCCGCTGGTGGTGCTGGCCGGCAAGGAATACGGCAGCGGCTCGTCGCGCGATTGGGCGGCCAAGGGACCTCTGTTGCTGGGCGTGCGCCTGGTGATCGCCGAGAGCTATGAGCGCATCCACCGA
The DNA here is from genome assembly GCA_034666225.1 of Myxococcales bacterium. Taxonomy (GTDB): domain Bacteria; phylum Myxococcota_A; class Polyangia; order Fen-1088; family Fen-1088; genus DATKEU01. The sequence goes on along the minus strand of JAXDMH010000838.1, from coordinate 3,716 downwards.
TCGAACCTGGTCGGCATGGGGATCGTGCCGCTGCAGTTCATGCCCGGGCAGAACGCGGAGAACCTGGGGCTCAGCGGCGAGGAGTCATTCGAGACGGTGGGGCTGCCGGCGCTGCTGGGTGGAAACTTTGTCGGCGGGCGCACGCTGGTGGTCAAGGCCACGCGCTCCGATGGACGGACGGCGGAATTCTCGACGCTGGTGCGCATCGATACGCCGCAGGAGATCGCCTACTACCAGCACGGCGGCATCTTGCAGTACGTGCTGCGCCAGCTGGCTGGCAACACCTGAGGCGCACGGCGTGCTCGCCGTGATGCGAAGCGAAGGCTATGGCCGCGGCGGCCGGGCCGGCAGCGGGTGGCCGGGCAGCAGAACATAAGGATGGCGCCAGCGCGGCTGGGCCTTGATGCGCCCCAGCCAGTCGCGCAGGTTGGGGAAGTCGTTCCAGTCGACGCCCAGCTCGTCCTCGAAGAACAGATAACCGCAGATCGACAGATCGACGATCGACAGGCGCGAGCCGACGACGAACGAACGTCCACCGCCCAGGTGCGTGTCCAGGATTTTCCAGGCGGCGCGGGCCCGCTTGCCGAACTCGGCGACCACGGCCGGCTCCGACGTCGGGGCCAGCACGCGAAAGTAACGATAGGTGGCCGTATAGCTGGTGAGCTTGTGATTGTCCCAGAGCAGCCAGCGCAGGACCTCGCGTCGTTCCGCAGGGTCGTCGGAGGTGTTGTCGGCGGCGAACTGCGGGTACTTCTCGGCCAGGTAGTCGAGGATGACGCCCGACTGCGACAGCCGCAGGGCGCCGTGCTCCAGCACCGGCGCCTCGCCCATGGCGTTGATGGCGCGATAGGCGGGCGTGTGCGTCTCGCCGTTGAAGTAGTCGACGAAGCGCGCCTTCCAGGCGGCGCCCGCCAGCTCCAGGCAGAGAGCCACCTTGTAACAATTGCCCGACTGCGCGAACCCATACAGCGTGTACTCGGCGTCGGCCACTGGCTCTCCTTTGGTGCGGGTGGGACCGGGACTGACCGGGACGGGCGCCAGCTTATCTTGGGGCATCCTGGCGCGCGGACCTAACTTGACGGGATGCCCGCGCAGAATCAAATCTGCGTGGTGCAGCTGGGACAGCTGGTCGAAACGTCGCGCCGGGTGGCGGCCACGCGCTCGCGTCTGGAGAAGGTCGCCCACCTGGCCGCGCTCATCAGGCAGATGCCGCCGTCGCTGGTGGGCGTGGGCGTCGCCTATCTGACCGGCGAGCTGCCGCAAGGGCGGGTGGGCGTCGGCTATGCTGTGTTGCGCGACCTGCAGCCGGCGGCGGGCGCGGTGGCCGGACCGCCGCTGGAGCTGGGCGAGGTCGACGCCGCCTTCAGCGCGATCAAGGACGTGCGGGGTGCCGGTTCGGTCGAACGCCGGGCCGGGCTTCTGCGCGCGCTGTTCGGTCGCGCCACGGCGACGGAGCAAGATCTCCTGATGAGGCTGGTCATCGGCGAAGTGCGCCAGGGCGCGCTGGAGGGAATCGTCGTCGACGCGGTGGCGCGGGCCTTCTCCGTCGAGGCGTCGGCGGTTCGGCGGGCCACCATGCTGGCCGGGGCCTTGCCGGCCGTGGCGGTGGCGCTGGCTCAAGCAGGCGAGGGCGCCGGAGCGGGCGCGCTGGCCCAGTTCCAGCTGCAGCTGTTTCACCCCATCCAGCCCATGCTGGCCGACACGGCGGTCGATCCCGACGCCGCGCTGGAGCGGCTGGGGCCGGCGGCGTTCGAATACAAGCTGGACGGCGCGCGCGTGCAGGTGCACAAGGACGGCAACACCGTCGAGGTTTACAGCCGCCAGCTGAACCGGGTGACGGCGGCCGTGCCCGAGGTGGTGGCGCGCGTGGCGGCCATGCCGGCCCGGCGACTGGTGCTGGACGGCGAGGCCATCGCCCTGGCCCCCGACGGGCGGCCGTTGCCATTTCAGATCACCATGCGCCGCTTTGGTCGCAAGGCGGACGCCGCCCACCTGCGCGCCCAGCTGCCGCTGGCGGTGTCGTTCTTCGATGTGCTGCGCGTGGATGACGACACGCTGATCGATCGTCCGCTTGATGAACGCTGGCAGGCGCTGGCCGCCGCCGTCGCCGACGCCGCCCAGTCGCTGGTCCCGCGCATCGTCACCGCCAGCGGCGAGGAGGCCGACGCCTTCTTTGCCCGCGCCATGGCCGACGGGCACGAAGGCGTCATGGCCAAAGGGCTGCGGTCGCTGTACAGCGCCGGTCGGCGCGGACAGGACTGGCTGAAGCTGAAATCGGCGCACACGCTGGACCTGGTGGTGCTGGCCGCCGAGTGGGGGAGCGGCCGGCGCCAGGGCTGGCTGAGCAACCTGCACCTGGGCGCGCGCGATCCGGACAGCGGCGGCTTCGTCATGCTGGGCAAGACGTTCAAGGGGATGACCGACCAGACGCTGCACTGGCAAACGGAGGCGCTGCTGGCGCGCGAGCTTGGTCGCGAGGGCGTGGCCGTGCACGTGCGTCCCGAGCTGGTGGTCGAGATCGCTTTCAACGACGTGCAGCACAGCACCACCTATCCGGGCGGCGTGGCCCTGCGTTTTGCCCGCCTGAAACGCTATCGCGACGACAAGCGCGCCGCCGACGCCAACACCATCGCCGACGTGCGGGCGCTGCTGCCGCGCGGTTGATTCGGGCCGGGCGGCGATCCACAGTGGGCGCGATGGCAAGCGAGACAGCCCGGCCGGCCTTTGAACCGGCCGCGCGATCAATCCTGCGTTCCTGCACGCACCCGCGCTGGTTCGGGCACAGCAGCGGCGATCTGCTGTCGTTGCTCTCGGATCACCTGCACTGCGAGCGCAAGGCCGCCGAGAACGCTCTGTCGCTGGTGCGTCGCTATCCGCACCGCGGGCGCTCGGTGACGCTGCTGGGGCGGCTGGCCCACGAAGAGACCAGCCACGTCGTGCAGGTGGCGGCGCTGATCGCCGCGCGCGGCTGGGTCCCTCGCTCCGACATGCCCAACATCTACGCGCGCGGGCTGATGGCGGAGATTCGCGGATCGGAACCGGGACGCCTGCTGGACGCGCTGCTGGCCGCGGCCTTCATCGAAGCGCGCTCGCACGAACGGCTGGGCTATCTGGCCGACGGCTTCGCGCGCGACGGCCAAGGCGAGCTGGCCGATTTCTATTCGGCGCTGGACGGCGCCGAAGAACGCCACGCCGAGATTTTTCTGGACCTGGCGACGCCCCTGGTCCCCCCCGCCGCCTTCGAAGAACGGCTGGCCTATTTCGCCGAACGCGAAGCCGAGATCCTGGCAGCGCTGCCCCACGGCCCGCGCATTCACTGACCTCCCCGGAGGACAGGCAGGATAAGGCCACTTGTTCGGCTGCGTCATTGGCCGAGTTTGGGCGTTCTGTCTACTGCCCTCCTCGGGATGTCTCCCCAAACCGCCCCTTCCGGCGGCGACGTGGTCGAAGGTCCCGTGGCCCTGCGCGATCATTCCCCGCGCGATGTTTGACCGGGCAATCAGGTCAGCATATCGGCGATACCCGAGCTGACCTGCGGATCCCCCATTCCCCAGGGACCCGGGGGCCTCCCCAATGCCGTCAGCAACGTGTAAGGCACCTTGGACAGGTTCTCGCCGTTGGGTGCCCCGGTCGTTCCAGGCGGCACATTGACCAAGCGCAGGTGCTGGTCTGTCTTCAGCTTGCCGCCCGCCTTGCCCGCGACCAAGGTTGGGTAG
>JAXDMH010000837.1:0-8837 GCA_034666225.1 Myxococcales bacterium | reverse complement strand
CAACCCGGGCAGCGGCGGCAGCAACCCGGGCAGTGGCGGCGGCAACCCGGGCAGCGGCGGCGGCAACGCCATGGCCCTGGTCGGCGACGGTTGCGCGGGCGGCACCTGTCAGAACCCGATGTGCAAGCCGCTGGGAACGGCGGCGCCCATCGACACCTTTCCCCAGATCGGCTTCGAGCTGAAGCCCGCGTACATCCCCATGGAGATGATCATCCCGACCTTCGACGATGCGCCCGATGGGCAAACAGACCCCATGGATGCCGACTTCAAGGTCTACGGCCCGGGTCAGTACACCAAGGACATCTTGACGTTCTTCAAGATGAACAACCTGCACATGGATTTCTTCATCAACACCGACAACTGGTGCGGTGACATCTCCATGGACTCCGACTGCATCGCCACGCTGACGGACATTCTGAAGACGCAGAATCCCGCCAACCACACCGTGCACCACATTCACATGGGGATGGAATTGCCTCCCGACCCCGTCGCCATGGTTCCCACCGGCTGCGGCACGGCGGCGGCCTGCGAGGCAGAGTTGACCGGCGTCGAGACCATCGTCAAAGGTCTTTCTTACGGCGGCCGTCCCCACCTGACCCGGTTCCGCGCGCCGTTCGGCGAGCCGTATCAGGCGCAGGGTCCTGGACTGGCCATCGTCCAGCCGGTGGTCGCCAAGTACGCCGTCTCGGTGGGCTGGCAGATGGATTCGGGGGATTCGAACTGCGACAGCAACACGGCGCCTTGTTATACCGGGCAGATGATCGCCAACAACGTCATCACGCTGATCGGTACGGCCCCGGGCCAGGCGTGGGGCGTTCTGCTGATGCACGGGACCTTCCCGTGGACCAAGGATGCGGTGCCGATGCTGTTCGACCCAGCCAATGGCTATCTGGTGAAGCACGGGTTCAAGACGGCCACCATCGAAGACGTCATCTGCTGGAAGTATGGGAAGCACTCTTGGGAGATCATCCAACAGCTCAGCGGCGACCCGCGGGGACCGAACTAGGGTTTCGAGCGCGACGACGGCTGACGATCCGGGCCGCTGGCTAAGCCGAGGCTGCGCTTCCGCTCCTCGAGTACATCAGTACACTCCGGTGCGGTTCTCGCCTCGTCTACGCCATCGGCCCGGCTTGTCAGCCGGGTCTCGAAGCGGGGTTAACCGGAACGGAGGCGGCTTTTGGGAGGCGGTGTTTGATAGAGTCTTTGGGGCATGAAGATTCTTTATGGGGTGGTGGGGGAGGGGATGGGGCATGCGATGCGGTCGCGGGTGGTGCTGGATCATCTGGCGGCGGCGCACGACATCCAGGTGGTTGTGTCGGGGCGGGCCTACGATTATCTGCAGGCGCGGGCCAAGGAGACCATCGAACGTTCGGGGCGCGGACCGCAGGTCAAGAAGATCTGGGGATACAGCGTCGTCTATGAGGACAACGAGGTCGACAACTTCCGGACGGTGCTGGCGAACGTCAAAGGTGCGCTGACCGGCTGGCCCCAGAACGTGCGCGCGTACTTTGACGTCGCGGAACGGTTCGCCCCGGACGTCGTCATCTCCGACTTCGAAAGCTGGAGTTATCTGTTCGCCAAGAACCGCGGCATTCCGGTGATCTCGCTGGACAACATTCAGATGGTCAACCGCTGCACCCACGCCCCGGCCATCCTGGCCGGTCACGAGATGGACTTTCGTCTGGCCAAGGCCGTGGTCAAACCGAAGGTGGCGGGCGCGTTTCGCTATCTCATCACCACGTTTTTCTATCCCCCCGTTCGCAAGCCGCGCACCACGCTGCACCCGCCCATCCTGCGACCGGAGATCCTGGCGGCGCGCCCCGGCGATGGCGAGCACCTGGTGGTCTATCAAACCTCGACGTCGAACACGGCGCTGCCCCAGATCCTGGCCGGCTGTGGTCGCGAATGCCGCATCTACGGTCTGCGCCGCGATCTCAAGGCCGACGTGGTGGAAGGCAACCTGCGCTACCGCCCCTTCAGCGAAGGCGGGTTCATCGAGGATCTGCGCACGGCCCAGGGCGTGATCGCCAGCGGCGGCTTCACGCTGATGGGCGAGGCGGTCTACCTGCGCCGTCCCATGCTGGCGGTGCCGCTGGGCAAGCAGTTCGAGCAGCTGATGAACGCGCGCTATCTGGAAGCGGAAGGTTATGGCCTGGCTGCCGAAGAGCTGACGGCCCAGCGGCTGGACGAGTTCTTGAATCGCCTTCCCGAATTCGCCGGTCGGCTGGCCGGCTATCACCAGGACGGCAACAACGACCTCCTGGCGGCGCTGGACCAGGTCCTTAAGGAAGCGGCCGGCGGCGGCGCGGGACCAGAGACGTTCGGCGATTGATCGAATAGACCCCGTTCATCCGCCGCCTTTGCTCCGCTCGCGCGTCATCTCCACCATCGTGGCGCGAAAACCCAGGCGATCGAAAAGACGGCGGGCCGGGGTGTTCTTCTCGGCGGTCCACAACATCACGCGCGGGGCGCCCGCTGCCTCCAACCATTCGGCGGCCGTTTCGATGAGGCGCGTGCCGGCGCCCTGGTCGCGCGCGGTCTCCGAGACGACGACGTCGTGAATGAAGCCGGCCGCGTCGCGCAGCTCCTTCCACGACATAGGTTCCAGGCCGGCGTAGACATAGCCGACGACCGCGCCGTCTTCTTCGGCGACGAAGATGGCTACGTCGTCGCTGTCCAGCTGCGTCCCCAGGAACCAGGCGTATCCCGCCTCGGCGTCGCCCGGGGGGGCCATGAACCGTGCGCTGTCGAAACCGTGATGGAGGTGAACCAGGTACGTGCCCAATCGTCCCAGCGCCGGGAGATCGTCGCGGGTGGCCCGCCTGATGGTCAGTGAAGCCGGCATGCTCGTCATCTTGCTCCCGATCTCCTCCCGATCTTGCTCCCCGATCTTGCCTCGATCCAATCGCGCGTGTTTTTTTTACGTTTGTGACTGAAGAACTTTGCCGCCGTGCCGATAAAACTGGGCGCACGAGAGACACCGATCCTTGCCTGGGAACGAGAGCGTGTTTGGGCGACAGAGGGCGGCTGACGGTTGTGGCGGGAGCTCCGGGGACAATGGGGCGACTTGGGGGAGGGCGATTCAGCAGGCCGGGCAGGGATCGGTGCTTTTTAGCTGTCGGGCGATGAATCGCCCCCTTCGTTGCTGCTGTCGCTATCGCTGCCGGTCCCCTCATTGCCGGAAGGCGGGGCGCCCTGGTCGTCGGTCGAGGTGTCATCCGGAAAATCGACGGAGACAACCGTTGACGATTCGGCGTTCGAGTACGGATCCGGCGTCCAGGGGGGAATGTCCTGCGGACAGGAAGTGGCGGCGGGCGTCAGTGTCGCCGACGCTGATGCTGCCACGTCAACGTTGAACAGCGCCCCGCGCGCCGAGCGGAAAGTCAGGCGACAGGTCTCGGCGGGACGAAACCAGCGCAGGCGCACCTCTGCACACAGCGTCCTGGCATCGGCGCTGTCACCGGGCGACGCCGGCACGCAACCGGAATCAATGGCGCAGGTCCGTTCCTGTCCCTCTCCCTGTCCTTCTATATGAAGGCCGGCGATGGTCGCCCGGCCGTCAACTGTTCGGGCGACCAGCAGGGGCGCGGCCGCCGCCGGGCAGCTTGTTGGCGCCGATGGACCTCCGCCGTCGCACGCCGCAGCGACCGCCGCGGCCAGGACCAAGGCAACGAGCTGCTTGCCCATGCCCAAACCGTAGCACGCGTCAGCGGCGCCAGCCGCGTGTGACGCCGTGAAAGGAAAAGAAATACGGGCGGCGCTCGCGTGCGACAGCGACGCTAACTGTGGGATTCCACGCGGCCTTTGTTTGTAAGGACCCTTATCGTTCGGCGCCCACCGTGCCGAAAGGTTCAGTGAGCGCGACAGAAGTTGCGCAACCCCCGAAGCGGGACCAACAAAAAAGCGGGAGTTCCCGCGAGGAGAAGTTACCCATGTCAATGTCCATCAAGACCAACGTCTCGTCACTTGAAGCCCAGAAGAACCTGATGAACAGCGAGAACGACCTTAACAAGTCGCTGGCCAAGCTGTCGTCCGGCTACCGCATCACCAAGGCACAAGACGACGCCGCTGGCTTGGCCATCGCGGTCAACCTGGGCGCGCAGATCAAGAGCTACAACCAGGCCGTCCGCAACGCCAACGACGCGTTGAACGTCAGCCAGACGGCGGAAGCGTCGCTGAACGAGACGCAGAACATCCTCACCCGTCTGCGCGAGCTGGCCTCGCAGTCGGCCTCGTCCGGTATCTCCAACACCGAGCGCGGTTACGTGCAGAACGAAGTCACGGCGCTCACCAGCGAAATCGACCGTATCGCCAACTCGACGGAGTACAACGGCGTGTCGCTGCTCAACGCCTCGACGGCACTCACCTTCCAGGTCGGTATCCGCAACGTGGCGGCCAACGACCAGATCACCGTGACGACCTCCAGCGCGACCGCGTCTTCGCTGGGTATCAACGGCCTGTCGCTTGCGACGCTGACCGGCGCTCAAGGCGCGCTGGCCACGATCGATGCAGCGCTGCAGTCCATCTCGTCCAACCGCGCAACGCTGGGCGCCCAGGCCAACCGCATGGAGACGGTCATCAACGCCGCCACCCAGGCCTCGGTCAGCTTGTCGGCCGCCCAGAGCCGTATCCAGGACGTGGACGTGGCGCAGGAGACCTCGAACCTCAGCCGCGCCCAGATCCTGATGCAGGCCGGTGTCTCGGTTCTGGCCCAGTCGAACCAGATCCCGCAGGTTGCCCTCAAGCTCCTCGGGTGATCGTAGGTAGGACCTCGCGTGAGCGCCGACGGGCTTGGCCCGGCGGTGCTCGACGCGAGGCGAAACTCTCAAGGTGGTGAGCCTGGGGGCCGATAAAGACTCATAAGTTGTGTCAGGCGCGCCCCGTGGCCAACAGCCATGGGGTGTCGCCTCATCAGAGGAAGTCAACCGAGGTAACCCATGGCCGATCCAGTATTCAGAGCAGGCGGACTGGCATCTGGCCTGGACACCAACAGCATCATCGACGGCCTCACCAAGCTGGAGACTCGTCCGCTGGACATGCTGCGGGCCCAGCAGACTGGCTTCAAGAGCCAGGTCTCGCTGATCGGCTCGCTGGTCTCCAAGATCGGGACGCTGTACTCGACCGCCAAGACTCTTTCAGACAACGGCGCCCTGGGCGTCAAGACCACCAGCACCAACGTCGATTTCTCCGCCACGCCCACCGCCAACGCCTCTTCCGGTTCGTACACAGTCTCGGTTCAAGAGCTGGCGACCTCGGCCCAGAAGCGCACCACCGCCTTCGGTTCCAGCACCGCCACCGTCAGAGGCGGCACCCTGGAGGTCAAGATACAGGGGCAAAGCTACGGAACCATCACCATGACCGACGGCGAGCAGCTGTCGGACGTGGCCAACGACATCAAAGGACTGGGCGCGCCCGTCAACATTTCCATCCTCAGCAATGGAGCCGGATCGACCTACCTGTCGATCACCAACAGGAACACCGGCTTTTCCACCCCCGACAAGACCACCGCGCTCGAGCTGATCGAAACCACCGACCCGCTGGCCACGCATGGCCAGGCCCTTGGCTTTTCGGTGGCCCACGACGCCACCAACGCCCAGTTCACCGTCGACCACCTGGCCTTCACCCGGCAGTCGAACACCGTCACCGACGCCGTCCCCGGCGTGTCGTTGCAGCTCAAGGCAAAGAGCAACACCGAAGAGCAGCTGACGACGGACTACGACACCTCGGCCACCGCCACGAACTTGCAAAAGTTCGTCGACGCGTACAACGACATCATCACCACGGTGCACACCGCGCAGGCGGTGCCGGCTGGAACCGATCGCGGCTCCACGCTGGCCGGCGATTCGACGGTGCGCGGCCTCATCAGCAGCTTGCAAGGGGTCATCACCAGCACGGTGAATGGCCTCGGCAATGTGCGTACGATGGCGGACCTCGGCCTCAAGACCAACTTCCAGGACGGCACCCTTTCCGTGGACAGCACCAAGCTTGCCACGGCCATCTCCCTGGACGCCTCGGCGGTCAACAAGGTCTTCTCCGATTCGCTGACCGGCGTCAGCGCTCAGGCTTTCAACCTCTCCCAGAAATACACCGGCGTCATCGACGGTGTCTTGACCACGCGGAAGAAAGGGCTCAACGACGCCATCAAGAGGATGGACGGAGATGCCGACAAACTGCAGGCGCGGATCGACGCGTTCAAGAACAACCTGGTCGTGCAGTTCTCCGCCATGGAACAGTTGGTCGGCGGTCTCAAGGCCACCGGAAATTTCCTGACCCAGCAGCAAGCACAGCCCAAGTAACCGATCGGAGAGGACAATGCTCGCAGTCAAGCGCTACGCAAACACCCGCAACGAGACCGCTTCCAAGGAACGGCTCATGGTGCTGCTGTTCGAAACCGCACTGCGACACATGCGCGTCGCTGCGACGGCGATGGAGGGCGGCCGCGTCCTGGAGGCCAACGAGCCACTGGCCAAGGCGGGCGACATCGTGGCCGAGTTGATGGCCACGCTGGATCACTCGCGGGCGCCGCAGCTTTGCGCGCAGCTGACCGACCTTTACCTGTTCATCGCCGATCGGTTGATCGCCGGCGCCGCCAGCCGCAGCGCCAAACCGATCCGTGAGGCCGAGCGGGTCTTCGCCCCCATCGCCGACGCCTTTGGCACGGCGGTGGCCATGGTCCAAGGGGCGCCCGGGAAGTGACCACGCCGGCCGCGCAGCTCCCCGCTGTCGATGGAGGCGACGAGATCGAAGCCGCTTTGGCTGCGGTGACGCAGCAGCTGGAGGCGGGCGATGTGGTCGGGGCCGCCGCGGCGGTCAAGGGTCTGGTTGCGTCATGTCAGGCCGCCCAGGGCCGCCGCCTGACCGCCCAGCAGGTGACGCGCCTACGCCAGATGCTGGAACGTTGTTCGGATCTGGCCAGCACCGCCGAGGGCAAGTTGAACCTTGCCCTGCAGAAGTTTAGTGTTAGTGGCAGAGCACGAAGAGCGTACGGAGATCAGTAACCGAAAGCTGTCTGCCATGCCTAAGACCGTCTCCCTGTGCATGATCGTCAGGAACGAGGCGGAACTTCTACCTCGCTTCCTCGCCAGCGCGGCGGGTCTTTGGGACCAGCTGTGCGTGGTGGACACCGGATCGACGGACGAAACGCTGGCGATTCTGGAGGCGGCGGGCGCGACGATCATCAAACGCGCCTGGGACGACGACTTCTCGGCGGCGCGCAACGCGGGGCTGGACGCCGCGACGGGCGACTGGATCCTGGTGCTGGACGCCGACGAGATGGTCAGCCCGGCGCTGCGAACCGAGCTGCGGGAGCTGATTGAAGACGATTCCATCGGCGCCGCCACCCTGGTGATGCGCAACCTTCTGCCGCACGGCCACCGGCGCGAATCACCTCTGCTGCGCCTGTTTCGCAAGGACGCCAGCATTCGCTTCAGCTTTCCCATTCACGAAGACGTCACCGGTGCGGTGGCGCGTTACCTGGAGGACAGCGGACGCAAGCTGGGGCGGCTCCACGCCGTCGTCGATCACCTGGGCTACGTGCGGGAACGGGCCGCCACCCGGCAGAAGAAAGAGCGCGATACGAGGCTGCTCATGCGCTGCATCGAGCACGATCCCGCCGATTTTTACAGCTGGTTCAAGCTGCTGGAGCTGGCCCGCTTCTGGCGCGATCGCAGTCTATGGACGGAAGCGGCCGGGGCGACGCAGAAGGCGCTGGATCAGGCGGGACCCCTGGCCCTGGCCGACCGGCATTACGGCGGCGAGCTGATCGCGCTGGTCGCCGACGGGCTTTACCCCGGCGACGCGCCCCGCGCGCTGTCGTTCATCGGGGCCTGGATCGATCTGGTTCCGGCGTCGGCGGCGCTGTTCTTGCGGCGGGGCGAGCTGCGCGAACTGGTCGAAGAGACCGCGGGCGCGGCCGCCGATTTCGGTCGCTGTCGGGCCCTGGCCGACGTCACCGCCGACGTGCAGCTGGCCACGGTGCGGCCACTGATGGGGTTGGCCCGGCTGGCCATCGCCAACGCCGATCTGCCGGAGGCCTGGCGGCGCGTCGACGAGGCGCTGGCTTTCAACCCCCGCGATCAGGAGTCGCTGCTGCTCAGCATGCTGATCATCCGCTCCCGGCGCGGGGTGGCCGGCGCGCGCGACTTCGCGGCCATGCTGCGTTCCAAATACGGCGACTGCCCCGAGCTGCACGAGGCGCTGGGCGAAGCGGCCCTTCTGGCCTGCGACGCCGGCGCGGCCGTCGGCGAGCTCCGCCTGGCGGCAGGCGAGCCTCCGGCGGGGCGGACCGCGCTGCGTCTGGCCCAGGCGTTGCTGGCGGCCGGCCAGGTGGAAGCGTCGGCTGAACTGTCGGCGATGCTGCTGCCTTCATTCCCCGAGGCGGGCATCGGTCTTCTGGTCAGCGATCTCTGTCGCGGGCGCGACAGCGATCTGGAGCTTGATATTGATCGGCCGCTGGCCGATCAGACGTTGCGCGCCTGGATCGACACCTTGCGCCTGGGCCACCGCGACATCCTGGCCAGCTTTGCCAGCCATGCGCCCGTCCTGGCCTCCGTGTTTCCCTGGCTGGCCGGCTACCTGTCCGATCTGGACCCGGCGGATCCGGCCCAGGCGCCTCCCAAGGGAACGCCAAAGCCTACCACGTTCTCGCCCAGCACCGTCTGAGCTTCTAGCGGCGGTCTTCCAGCGCCTTCACTTTGGCCAGACGGCGCATGTGGCGCTCTTCGTGGGTGAAGGCGGCGCCCAGATAGCTGCGCACGAGATCGTGGGCCAGGGCTGGGCCAATCACGCGTGAACCGAGCACCAGCACGTTCATGTCGTCGTGCTCGACGCCCTGGTGC
>JAXDMH010000836.1:0-5817 GCA_034666225.1 Myxococcales bacterium | reverse complement strand
GAAATACTTTCCCAGCAACGTCAGGTGCGCCGCCGCCGCCGCGACGGATAGCGCGCCCAGCGAAGCTTTGCCCTTGATCGACACCAGCCGCACGCTGGTCGGCGTCTGCGGCCCGTCCAGGACATCGAAGGGTCCCACCGCGAAGGCCACCAGGTACGTGGGCAGCGGCGGCGAGGTCTCGAAGGCGAAGGTGACGGTGCGACCGTCGGTGTTCTGGTGACGGTGCGATTCGCGCGTGTTGGCGAAGGCCGTCGCGCCAGCCGGCACCGTCAACGAAAGGTCGAACGGCGTCTTGTTGCCTGGCTCGTCGAATCCCGGGAACGCTCGCCGGGCGTCGTTCGGTTCGAACTGCGTATAGGCGTACCAATCGCCGCCCACCTCGACGCGATAAACGCCGCGCAACCCGTCGGCGAAGGGCGCCCGGTAGTCGAGCTGGATCTCGGCGTTGCCGGCCGGCACCGCCTGGTCGAACGTCAGCACCAGCTCTTCCGGCTCGCCCTTGGACAGTGTCGCCATGCGCAGGGTGGGGTGCGCGATCAACGTGCGGCCGGCGGCCACCAACTGTGCGCGCTCGATCGTCATCCCGCGACCGTGCATCACGATGGCGCTCGTCGGGCGATCGATCGTCACGGTGATGCGCGCGCGACCGCTGAAGGTTGGCTGCGCCGGATCAATCGTCAGGTCCAGCGCATAGCGCGTGGGCCGGACGTCGGATGGCAGGCGGCCGTCGGTGCGTGGCGGCGGCAGCTGGGCGGCGAGGGCGGCAGACGGACCGCCGTTCGCCGCCAGCGCCGGGGCGGAGCGCGGCGGCGGCGCCAGCGCGGGCGTGGAGGGACGGGCGCAGCCCAGCAGCAATGCAAGGATCACAGCGTTGCGCAGCGTGTGCATCGGCATCGGCCCTGAACTTGCCGGGAATCTTCACGCGCAACAAGGTTCATCTGCCGCGAGGCTCAGCGGTGCAGCTGCAATGACCGCTGAATTCCCGTATCGTTGGGCGGACGATCCTTGTGGATCCGGCGTCACTTCAGGAGGCGCATGACCAGGTTGCAGCAGCTTTTCGGAATCGAGCTCCCGATCATTCAGGCGCCCATGGCCGGCGTGCAGGGCAGCGCGCTGGCCGTCGCGGTCTCCAATGCCGGCGGTCTCGGTTCGCTGCCCGGCGCGATGCTGGGTGTGGACGCCCTGCGCACAGAGCTGACGACCATCAAGGCGCAGACCACCAAGCCGTTCAACGTGAACTTCTTCTGTCACACGCCGCCTGCGCCCCATGACAACGACGCGCAGGAGGCGACCTGGCGCGCGGCGCTCTCGCCGTACCTTGCCGAGTACGGAATTGATCCCGCCGCCATCTCTGCCGCCGCCGGCGCCGGCCGATCGCCCTTCGGTACAGAAGCCGCCGATGCGCTTGGCGCGTCCCGCCCGGCCGTGGTCAGCTTTCACTTTGGTCTGCCCACGGAAGCCCTGCTGGCGCGGGTGCGTGGCTGGGGAGCCAAGGTCCTCTCTTCGGCGACGACGGTCGCCGAGGCGTTGTGGCTGGAGGCTCACGGCGTCGACGCGGTCATCGCTCAGGGGATCGAAGCGGGTGGCCATCGAGGCAACTTTCTGTCGGAGGATCTTGCCGCGCAGGTCGGCACCTTCTCGTTGGTGCCGCAGATCGTGGACGCGGTGAAGATTCCGGTCATCGCCGCGGGCGGCATCGCCGACGCGCGAGGTGTCGCGGCCGCCCTGGCCCTGGGTGCCAGCGGCGTGCAGATCGGAACCGCGTACCTTCTGTGTCCGGAGGCGACCACCAGCCAGGTGCACCGAGCGGCCTTGAAGAGCGACGCCGCCCGCGTTACGGCGCTCACCAACTTGTTCACCGGACGGGCCGCGCGCGGCATCGTCAATCGCCTGATGAGAGAGCTTGGTCCCATGAGCCGTATCGTCCCGGCGTTTCCCCTGGCGACAGCGGCCGTCGCGCCCCTGCGCGCGAAGGCAGAGAGCCAGGGCAGTGGCGACTTCTCGCCGCTGTGGGCCGGTCAGAACGTCAGCGGCTGCCAGGAAGTGACAGCGGCGGTCCTCACGCGAGAGCTGGCGCGCGGACTTCCCTGAGGACGCTGGCTGCCGCCGAAGCCCCTTTTCCTGACAATGCTGTCGCGGTGAGGTCTTGATTCGGAAGCTTTCGACCGCGACCGGCGACGAGTTTCGGTTGGCCCACTCTGTGCAATCTCCGCGGACCATGAACGCTATCTTCTTGTTCCTGGTCATGACGTTGCTGATGACCGTGGGTTGTGGCTCGGCGGCGACCACGTCTCTCGACGACGCTTCGAGAGGGATGGACCTCCCTGCAGAGCAACACGGCGATGTGGTGGCAGCCGATAGCCCCATCGAGACATCCGATCCCTCCGACGGAGGCGACGTCTCCCCTGGCACCTCGTGCACCGGCTCCATCGATGAGGTGCAGGCTGCCGCGTTCCATCTGGGATCGGCTCCCGCCTGCCCCGCGACGTACACCGAGGCCATGCGGACGCCGCCCTCCTGCGGAGCCGGCCCCAAGCCTCCCACCTTCGGCAAGTGCGGCGACCAGCTGGTGTTCTCGGCCAACTGTTTCCTTCACGGATTCGTCTGCGTCTATGAGGCATCGTCGCTGGCCCTGGTGGGCGCCGCGGCCTTTGACGACACACCCAGCTACTGCCAGAAGCAGTCCACGTGTATCCAAGGTGGAACCCTGCCGGCCGGGTTCGCCTGCCACTCGAATCGCCTTCTGAACTCCTGCCCTACGGACAACGAAGACGGTGGCCCCTCCGACGCTTATGCCCTTGATCTCGGTGTGTAGCAACCGCTGCTGCCACATCCCCGCCTACAGCATCGGCCCCGTCGTTGATGGCAAACGGGCCGGCAGGGGACCTTGGCGGTGAAGCACAGGATAATGGGCGAAGGGCCGGCTCAATACTTGGCGATACAGACCCAGATCAGAGCGTTCATTTTGTCGCTTGCGTACCGCCACCTCCGTCGGTACTCTCCTTCCATCGTGTTTTCGTACGGTACGCGTTCGGTCCAGATGGCGTGGGTCACCCGCAAGGGTGGCCTGGCCTGGGTCTGTCGCAGCTGATCGAAACGCGACGAGACGACCCCGGCTGAACGCCGCGGGTCGCTGTTTTCGGCTTGCGGTTTTCGGCTTCCCTCCCGGAGACGACCATGAGCCCCAGCAGCGACAGCGAACGTCAGCAAACTCTCACGCCCACTCCTATACCCACGCCCGCCGCGCCGGCGCCGCAAGACGACGGCCCGCTCGGCTTGCCGCGCATGTTCTGGGTGCTGTGGAGCGGAATGCTGCTGAACCGTATCGGCGGCAGCGTCTTTTTTCTGCTGGCGCTGTACCTGACCGGCGAGCGTGGCCTGTCGTCGGAATTGGCCGCGCTGGTGATCGGTTTTTACGCCCTTGGTGGGCTGGTGGCAGGGCCCGTGGGCGGGGCGCTCGCCGATCGCGTGGGGCGGCGGGTCACTCTGTTGGTAGGGACGGCGTGCGCCGGCACGTTGATGCTGGCGCTCGGCTCTGCGCGCACCACCGCGACCATCGTCGTGCTGGCGCCGTTGCTCGGATTTTTCACCGACCTCTGCCGTCCGCCGCTGCAGGCCGCCGTCGCCGACGTGGTGCCCGCCCCGCAGCGCACGCGCGCCTACGGGCTGATCTACTGGGCCGTCAATCTTGGCTTCGCGGGGGCGGCCAGCATTGGCGGGGCGCTGGCCCAGCACAGTTTTTGGCTGCTTTTCGTGATCGACGCGCTGACCACCTTCGCGTACGGGACCATCATCCTGGTCGCCGTGCCGGAGACCCGGCCGGCGGCGCCGCCGACACACCCGCGCGCCCGGGGATATCGCGCGCTGCTGGTGCCGTTTGGCGATCGCCGCTTGATGACCTTCGTGGGCATTCAACTGCTGCTGCTGCTGGCCTTCACGCAGGTCATCGTGGCACTGCCGCTGGATATGCACCGCCATGCGGTGGATACCTGGCGCATCGGATGGTTGCTGGGCCTCAACGGCGTCATCATCGTGGTGGCGCAGCCGCTGGCGCTGCGGTTCGTGCGCGGGTTCGGCCAGGTGCACTGGCTGGTGGCGGGCGCCGTCCTGACCGGCGTGGGCCTGGGAGTCAACGCGCTGGCCGGCGGCGCCTCGGTGTACGCGGCGGCGACTTTCTTGTGGACGCTGGGCGAGATCGGATTTTCGACCGCCGCGCCGACGCTGATCGCCGACCTGTCGCCGGTGGATCGGCGTGGCGCCTATCAGGGCATGCACCAGCTGGCGTGGGGTCTGGCTACCATGATCGCGCCGGTCGGCGGCTCGTTCGTGCTGGACCGCTTTGGCGGACCGGCGCTGTGGCTGGGATGTCTGGCCCTCTGTTTCGGCGCGGCGACCCTGCACCTCAGGGTCACCGCCCGAAACGTCGGCCCGGCCCGCTAGGGCGTGATGGTCAGCTCGGAGATCGACCACCACGACCCGCTGGTGCCCGTCTGTTCGATGCGGACATAGCGGGCGTTGTGCGGCGGCAGGCGGATGGTGGTGGTGGTGGCGGCGATGCCGCTGCCCTTGGCGATGGCCACATACGCGTTGTCGTCAGTCGACACCGACACGGTGTAACCCGTGGTGAAGTCGGTGCCCGGCGAGGTGATCTTGATCTGACCGATGCAGCCGGTGGAACCGAGATCGACCTTCAAGAACTGGCCGGGCGCCTGCGGCTGTCCGCTGCTCCAGCGGGTGCCAGCCATGCCGTCGATGGCGTTGGTGATGACGTCGGTGGGCATGACGCTGGTGCTGGAAGCGGTCAGCGTCCAGTTGGCGCGATCGAAAGGCCCGCTCGGCACGCCGCCGTCGGTGCCGCTGGATTGGCATTTGAGGTTGTCGGCGGGGACGTCGGTGGTCAGGCCCCCCTGTCCGTCGGGGATCTGGCAGTTGACGCCCAGATCGTGAATCGACCACCAGCTGCCGCTGGTGCCGGTCAGCCGCAGCAACAGCGTGTGCATCGCGACCGGCGCAAAGTCGACGACGGCGACGTTGTCGGCCGGGGCGACGTCGCCCACCGGGATCGTGGCGATGACGTTCGTGAAGTCAAAACCGTCGGGCGAGGCGATCACGTCCAGGCCGCGCGGGAAATCGCCAGGGCTGCCGCTGCTGTCCAGGCGCAGCTGGTTGAGGCGCACGAAACCACCGAAGTCGATCTGATATTCAAGACCGGCGACCTGCGGGGTGCCGGTCGACCAGCGCGTGACCGGGACGTCGTCGATGGCGCTGGACGGCGGATCCAGCGGAGCCGAGTTGGATGCTACCGGCGTCCAGTTCAAACGAAAACAAGATCCGATCGTCGCGCCGATCGGAAAGCCGGCGTCGTCGGTTGCGACAGGGCCATCGCCGTCAGCGGCGCCATCATCGCCGCCGGCGGTGTCGTCCGCGGTATCGGCGCCGCCATCGGCCGCATCATCCGTGGTCGGGACATCCATCGGGACGTCGACCGGCGCGCCGCCGGAACCACCGCCGGAGCCGGCGTTGTCGCCGCCCGTGCCGCCATTGTCGCCGCCGCTTCCGGGTTGATCGTTACCGCCCGAGCCCGAGGCAGAGCCGCCGGAGCCAGTGGCCTTGTCGGCGGCCGCGTCGTTGCCTATCGGCGTCTCCGAGTGTGTGCAAGCGCCCAACGACAACCCGACGCAGGCAAGCAGTACGATAATTCCATTGTTGCGCATAGTGAGAATCCCCCTGTGGCCCAATCCCAAAATACTGATCACTTTGGGGGCGGAGGCTGTGCGTTTTTTTGGCGCAGGTCAAGTCTTCGCCGCGCCGCCAAAC